>NZ_JBHVXZ010000140.1:0-24011 GCF_042881395.1 Amycolatopsis sp. NPDC058278
GCCATCATCTCCTACCTCGTCTCCGCCTACTACTCCGCCGCCGTCCTCGTCCCCGACGCCCTCGCCGTCCTCGAAAGCGCCGAAATCGGCCGGGAGGGATGATGTCCGAGCCCGTCACCCCGCCCCGCCCGCCGGACGCACCCGGCCGCCCGCCCGCCTTGCCGGCCTCGGCGTTCGGGCCGACCGGCCTGGGCACCGCGGCCGCCCGGATCGTGCCGCGGACCGGCGGCACCCGCCCGCCCGAAGCACCCGAACCCGACCGGCGCGTGACACCGTGACGGTCACGGTGGCCTCGACCGCCGCGGCGGTCGAAGACGACGGCGCCGATCGCTGAAGGGCCGCCTGGAGTGGACGGCACCGTCCGCGTGTCACCGGTCCCGGCCGGCGGCCGGGCTGGCAGGATCGCCGCATGGAACGTGTGCTCGGAATCGGCGGGTACTTCATCCGCGCGACGGACCCCGCCGCCCTCGGTGCCTGGTACCGCGACTGTCTCGGCCTCGACACCGACGAGCACGGCGTCTGGCACCAGGAACCCGGCCCGACCGTCTTCGCGCCGTTCGAGGCCGGGACCGGCTACTTCGGCTCCGCGACCCAGCAGACCATGCTCAACTTCCGGGTCCGCGACCTGGACGCCATGCTGGACCAGCTCCGCGCCCGCGGCGCCGACGTGGCCGATGAGGTCCAGGACATGGCCGGGGTCGGGCGCTTCGGCTGGGTCACCGACCCCGAAGGGCACCGGATCGAACTCTGGCAGCCCGCCTAAAGCACGAACCCCGTCGGGAACGGGTCGGCCGGGTCGAGCAGGTAGGTCGCGGTGCCGGTGATCCACGCCCGGCCGGAGAACTCCGGGATCACCGCCGGCACGCCACCCACCGTCGTCTCGGCGACCAGTGAGCCCGTGAACGTCGTGCCGATGAACGACGAGTTCTCGAACGGCGTGTGCAGCGGCAGCTCGCCGCGCGCGTGCAGCTGCGCCATCCGGGCGGAGGTTCCCGTGCCGCACGGCGACCGGTCGAACCAGCCCGGGTGGATCGCCATCGCGTTCCGCGACGCCCGCGCGTCCGAGCCCGGCGCGAGGAACTGGACGTGCTTGCACCCGCCGATGAGCGGGTCCTCCGGGTGCTTCGGCGGCCGCTGCTCGTTGATCGCGGCCATGATCGACAGCCCCGCGGCCAGGATCCGGTCCTTCTCCGCGCGGTCGAACGGGATGTCCACTTGCGACAGGTCCAGGATGGCGTAGAAGTTGCCGCCGTACGCGAGGTCGTAGCGGACCGGACCCAGGCCGGGCACGGAAACCTCGGCGTCGCGCTCGGCGAGGAACGACGCCACGTTGCGCAGCTTCACGCTCGACGCGCGCCCATCGCGGACCGTGACCTCGGCGTGCACCAGCCCGGCCGGGGTGTCCAGGCGGACCACCGTCGTCGGCTCGGTCACCTCGACCATGCCCGTCTCCACCAGCACCGTCGCCACGCCGATCGTGCCGTGGCCGCACATCGGCAGGCAGCCCGACACCTCGATGTACACCACGCCCCAGTCGGCGTCGTCGCGGCAGGGCGGCTGCAGGATCGCGCCGCTCATCGCGGAGTGGCCACGCGGCTCGTGCATCAGGAACTGCCGGAGGTCGTCCAGGTGCGCCATGAAGTACCGCCGCCGCTCGGCCATCGTGGCGCCCGGAATCGGGGCCACCCCACCGGTCACCACCCGGGTGGGCATGCCTTCGGTGTGCGAGTCGACCGCCGTGATCGCGCGCGAAGACCGCATCTACGCCACCCCCAGCGCCGCGAGCGCGCGGCCCATGTCGGCGCGGACCTGTTCGCGGTGGACGTCGGAGAGCGGGCCCCGCGGCGGACGGCACGGCCCGCCGCGGCGGCCCACCAGGTCCATCCCGAGCTTGATGGCCTGGACGAATTCGGTGCGCGAATCCCAGCGGAACGCGGCCACGAGCGGTTCGTAGAGCGCCTTGGCCTCCTCGAGCTTGCCCGCCGTGGCCAGCTCGAACAGGCGCGCCGATTCGGCCGGGAACACGTTGGGGAACCCGGCGAACCAGCCGGTGGCGCCCATCAGCAGGCTTTCCAGGACGACGTCGTCGGCGCCGCCGATCACGGCCAGCCCCGGCGCCCGCTCGCGGATCTCCAGCACGCGGCGGACGTCGCCGGAGAACTCCTTGACGGCCACGACGTTGTCGATCTGCGCGATCTCGGCCAGCAGGTCCGGCGTGAGGTCGACCTTGGTGTCGAAGGGGTTGTTGTAGACCATCACCGGCAGCCCCACCGACGCGACGGCTTCGAAGTGGGCGAGCACCTCGCCGCGGTTGGCGCGGTAGAGCGTCGGCGGCAGGCACAGCACGCCGTGGGCGCCGTCCTCGGCCGCCGCCTCGGCCCAGTACCGCGCCTGGTGCGCGCCGGGGCCGTGCACGCCGACGACGACGATCCCGTCCGTTCCGACGGCCTCGATCGCGGTGCGGGCGACGCGGCGGCGTTCGTCGTCGGTGAGCGAGGAGTACTCGCCGAGAGAGCCGTTCGGGCCGACGCCGCGACAGCCGTTCCCGACGAGCCACCGGCAGTGTTCGGCGTAGGCGTCGTAGTCGACGGCCAGCCCGGCCGGCGCGGCGTCGTCGGCCCGGTAGGGCAGCGCGGCGGCGACGACCACGCCCCCGAGGTCGCGGGTGCTCATGAAAACTCCTTCGGATCGGCGAGTTCGCCCAGGCGGATCGGCTGGGCGATCGGACGGTGGTGCGACTCAGCGCTCCCGCACAGTTCGGCGACGGCGGTCCCGCACATCCGGCCCTGGCACGGACCGAGCCCGGCGCGGGTGCCGAGCTTCAGCGCGTGCGGGCCCGGCGCGGCCGGGTCCGCGGCGGCGCTTTTCAGGTCGCCGTAGGTGGTTTCTTCGCAGCGGCAGACGACGGTGTCCTCGCGCAGCCAGCCGGGCCACGCCGCGCCGATGGGGTGGGCGGCGGCCAGGCGGCGCGCGAAGGCGCGGGCGTGGTCACGCTTCTTGGTCAGCGCGCGCACCGGCGTCCTCCCGGCGGCGGCCCAGCCGGCGACCGCGCCTTCCGCCGCGGCCGCGACCGAACCGCCGATGCCGGTGATCTCCCCCGCGGCGAACACCCCGGCGACGCTGGTGCGCTGGTCGTCGCCGACCCGGACGAACCCGCCGTCGAGGACGCAGCCGGCCGCGACGGCCAGTTCGGGTTGCCCCGCGAAGCCGTGCCCGACGCAGAGCGCGTCGACCTCGTGGGTGCGTTCGGTGCCGGGGACGACCGACCAGTCCGCGCGGACGCGCGCGGTGACGGCTTCGCGGACCCGGTCGTCGCCGCGGGCTTCGATGACCGCCCGCCCCATGCGGTACGGGACGCGGTGCCGGGCCAGCGTCCCGGCGTACCGCACCAGTTCGGCCACCTTGCCGACGTGGACGGCACCGCGCCCAGACCATCCTTTGAGGACAGTGGTCGCCGGGTTCGCCTCCAGGACGGCGAGCACTTCGGCGCCGACGTCCAAAAGGGACTCGGCGACCGGCAGCAGGAACGGCCCGGCCCCGGCGACCAGCACCCGCCGCCCGACGGCGACGCCCTCCCCCTTGGCCAGCGCCTGGGCGGCGCCCGCGGTGAAGACGCCGGGCAGCTGCCAGCCGGGGAACGGCAGGACGCGGTCGTGCGCGCCGGTGGCCAGGACCAGTGCGTCGGGGTCGAGGGTGCGGCGCTGCCGGTTCGTCCCGTCGGCCGGCCCGCGCAAGACGTGGATCCGCTTGCCTTCCAGGGCCCAGACGGTGCTTTCCGGCCACCACGTGCACCGGTTCAGGAGTGCTTCGAAACGGTGCGAGGCTCCCCGGTGGTACTGCCCGCCGGGCACGTCCGCCTGGTCCAGGACGGTGACGTCGGCCCCGGCGGCGAGCGCGTGCTCGGCCGCCGCGAGCCCGGCCGGCCCGGCACCGACGATGACGACGTGCGTCACGCGCCCTCCTCCCGCGACTGGGTCCGGACCTCGTCGCCGTCGGCGGCGCGACGGCGGCAGGCGCGCACGTCGGCGACGCCGTTGACGGTGAGCAGGCAGTCGAAGCAGGCGCCGATTCCGCAGAAGACGCCCCGCGGCGCGCCGGAGCGCGTGGTGCGCCAGGACAGCCGGCCGGCGGCGAGCAGCACGCCGGCGATGGTCTGCCCGGCGGCGCCGGGCACGGTCTCGCCGTCGACGGTGATTGCGATCGGCCGCTCGCTCACGCCAGCACCGCCGGACGGTCCACGGTGAACTCTTCCACCGGCATCGACGGGGTCGCGCCGGTCAGGAGTTCGCGCAGCAGCCGGGCCGTCCCGACGCTCAAGCCGATCCCCGCCCCTTCGTGCCCGGTGGCGTGCCAGAGGTTGCCGAGCCTCGGGTCCTCGCCGAGGACCGGCAGGTGGTCGTCGACGTACGGCCGGAAACCGCCGTACGCGCGCATCACCGCGGCGTCGGCCAGTGCCGGGAACAGCCGGACCGCCTTCGCCGCGATCGCGCCCAGCACGTGCGGCCGGATCGTGTCGTCGAAGCCCACCCGGCGACGGGACGAGCCGATCAGCACCGTGCCGGCCCGCGTCGACTCGACCACCGCCGACGTCTGCAGTTCGCCGCTGCCCGTGCCGACCGCGCCGACGTAGTCCGCGTCGTAGACCTTGTGCCGCACCACGCCCGGCATCGGCGTGGTCACCAGGACCTCGCCGCGGCGGGGCCGGACCGCGATCGGCGCGTCCAGCCGGGCCGAGCACGCGCCCGCCCACGGCCCCGCGGCGTTCACCACGACGTCCGCCTCGAGCACTTCGCCCGCCACGTGCACCCCGGTGATCCGGCCGCCCCCCGTCCGGGCGCCGGTGACCTCGGCCTCGGTGCGCAGGCGGGCGCCGTGGCGCAGCGCCGAACCCAGCAGGGCGAGCGCGGCGGCGGCCGGCTGCACCTGGGCGTCTTCGGAGTAGCGGATGGCGGCGGTCAGCTCCCGGGTCAGCGCGGGCTCGGCCGCCGCGACGTCCGCCGCGGAGAGCCGCTCGGTGCGCACGCCGGCCTTGCCCTGGGCCGCGGCGAACGCGAGGAGCGCGCCGGCACCGGCCTCGGTGGTGGCCACGACGAGGCCGCCCTTCGGGTCGAACTCCGTCGCGGCCGCCGCGCGCGGGTCGCCGTCGGCGATTTCGGCCAGCACCTGCGGCCACAACCGGGCCGACAGCTGCGCGAGTGCGAGTTCGGCGCCCGGTCCCTTGTCGGAAACCAGGAGATTGCCTTCACCGTGCGACGTGGTACCACCCGCGGGCCGGCCGCGGTCGAGGACGAGGACGTCGAACCCGGCCAGGGCGAGTTCCCGCGCGCACGCCGCGCCGACGATCCCGGCGCCGATCACCACCACCCGCGTTCGGTTCATCGACCCTCCAGCGTTCGGTATAGCGAACGATAGGTCTCGATCAAGAGGGGTGTCAATCCTGCAGGACGGGGTGCGGCCGGCCGTCGAGCCGTTCGTCCGCGCGGTACTGCAGCAGCAGCACCGACTGCACGGGCCCGCCCGGCGCGGTGTAGCTGTGCGGCTCGCGGGCGTCGAACGCGACGTAGTCGCCGGGCCCGAGGTCCACGGTCCGGCCGGCGACCTCGACCCGGAGCCGGCCGGCCTGCACGATGGTGTGCTCGACGCCGACGTGCCCCTGCGAACGCTGCGGCGTGTCCCCGCGGACGACCTGGTCGTAGACCTCGAAGACGCTGTTGTCGGCCTCGATCCGGCGCAGCGGCCGCAGGTCGACGCCCTCGCCGCGGAGCACTTCGACCTCGGCGGCCCGCACCACGGTCAGTCCCCCGCGCGGCCGGTGGTCGAGCAGGTCGGAGATCGCCACTTCCAGCACCCGGGAGAGGCTGAACACGGTCTCGATGGTCGGGTTGCCGGTCCCGCCCTCGAGCTGGGACAGCGTCGCCTTGCCGATGCCGGACCGCCGGGACAGCTCGGACAGCGAGAGGCCGCGCGCCGCCCGCGCCGCGCGGAGGTTGACCGCCAGCATGTCGCGGATCGACGGACCGCCGTCGTTCGGTAAAGCGTCCACCAGCGGCGCCCTTCGTTCGGTTTGCCGATCGGGCCAGGCGTAATGATGCCACGCCGCCGGTAATCTTGACCGGTGAACCAGTCGATCCTCGCGATGGCCGATCTGGCCACGCCCATGGCCATCCGGGTAGCGGCGACCCTCGGTCTCGCGGAGCACGCGGAAGGGACGGCCGCCGAGCTGGCTTCGGCAACGGGCACTTCTCCCTCGGCGCTGGCCTGCCTGCTCGACCACCTCGTCACGGCCGGGGTCTTCGCCTTCGACGCCGAGTCCGGCCGCTACCGGCCCACGGACCTGGGTGAGCAGCTGCGTTCGGACGACGCCCACCGGCTGCTCGACATCCACGCCGCCGCCGGCCGCGCCGAACTCGCCTTCACGGACCTGCTGGAGACGATCACCACCGGCAGGCCCGCCTACGAACGCCGGTACGGCCGGGACTTCTGGGCCGACATCGACGCCGAACCCCGGCTGCGGCGCTCGTTCGACGCCCAGATGAACTGGCGCTTCCAGGCGCAGGCACCGCAGATCGCCGAGCGCTTCGACTGGAGCCGCTTCCCCCGCATCGTCGACGTCGGCGGCGGGGACGGCCTCGTGCTCGCGGAGATCCTGCGCGCTCACCCGGCGCTGCGCGGTGCGGTGCTGGACCTGGCACCGTCGGCCGCCGCGGCGGCGGACCGGTTCGCGGCCGCCGGACTCGCCGGGCGGGCGGAAGCGGTCCCCGGCAGCTTCTTCGACCCGCTGCCGGCGGGAGCGGACGCGTACGTGCTGTCCGACATCATCCACGACTGGGACGACGACCACGCCCGCACCATCCTCGACGGCTGCCGCCGCGCGGCCGGGGAAAGCGGCACGGTGGTGGTGATCGAGCCGCTGCGCCACGGCACGTCCACGGCGATCAACCTGTTCATGCTGATGTGTTTCGGAGGTCGCGAGAGGACGGTGGCCGAGCTGACGGACCTGGCCGCCGAGAGCGGCCTGGCCCTGCGCGGGACGACGAAGGTGTCCGAGGGCCGGACGGCCCTGGAGTTCGGCGCGGCAGCGGAAACCGGCTGACCGGCCGGCGGTCCCACGACAACCCCGGCCGCGCGCGAGATCCAGCCCGCCCCGGCCGCCGGGGCACCCGCGGCCCGATCCGCCGCCGCGGTCCTCGCGGCTTCATCCGCCGCCGCGAGCCCGGCGCCCGCGCAGCGGACCCCTCCAGCCACCGCCGGTTCCCCGCGGCCTCATCCGCCGCGAGGAACCCCCGGCGCGGGCTACCTCGTCGTGTACGTCAGGCAGTTCGCCGCGTGGCCGCCGGTGCCGGGGCCGACTCGGATGCTGTCCGCCGCGCACTCCAGTGACGAGTTGTGCCGGCAGTCCGTCCGGGAACACGCGCCGACCTGGGCCATTACCCGGTCCAAGCCGCCCTTCGTGTTCAGGGGGACGAACGTTCCGCAGTCCGCCGATCCGTTGCCGCCGCCCACCGTGATGGCGAAGGCGTGGCAGCCGTCGTGGTTGTAGGAACAGCCGCTGACCGTGCACTCGTGCACGGCCGGCATCTCGGTGGTGGTCATCCGCACTCCTGGTTCCGTGGTGGGAAAACAGTCGGTTCCCCGACGCTCCCACCCCGAACCGGGCCTCGCAACGGACGCCGCCACGGCCGGGTGAGCCGGCCCGCCCGGCCGGGTGACAAAGGCCCCCGATAGAGCTCAGTTCGTGAGCGTGTTCGGGTCGCTCGTGCTCGGCCGCCCGGTCTCGACGTGCCCCGCCAGGCGGCGCAGGAAGCGCGGATCGCGGTCCGAGACGATGGAGACGTCGTACCAGTTGCCGCTGCGCCGCGTGTCCACCACCTCGACCACCCGCGCGCCCGGGCGCAGGAGCCGTGACGTCGAGCGCCGGCCGTACGCGTCGGTCAGCGTGAGCCGCACCGGCGTCGTCCCGCTGTTGGTCAGGACCAGCGCGAGGTTCCCGCTCCGCCCCTCGGGACGCGCGCTCACCTCAGGTCCCGCCAAGCCGCCGCGGAACTGCCGGACGAACCCGTTCGGCCCGTGCGCGGTGTAGTCGTAGCCCCCGGAGGCGGGCAGCGCGGCGGCGAGCGAGCAGCCGGCGCCCGCGGTGTACGTCCGCGGCTCACCGCCCGGTGAGGTGACGGAGAACGTCGCGCCCGCCCGGCCCTGGTTGACGAAGGTCAGATCGAACACGTCCGCCACGCGGGCATCGACGGCCAGGTCGTACGGCAGCGCCCGCGCCGGCCGCAGCCCGCGCTCTTGCTTCGGGAGCACGGGGTTCGCCGGGACGGCGGGTACGTAGTCCGGGTGCCGCTCCCGGTCCGGCGGGAGGTAGCCCGCGGTGTCCGGCAGGGCGGGCACCCGCGCGTCGGTCCGCGCGAAGTCGAACGCCGAGGTCAGGTCACCGCACACCGACCGGCGCCAGGCCGAGATGTTCGGCTCGCGCACGCCGAACCGCCGTTCGACGAACCGGATGATCGACGTATGGTCGAACGTCTCCGAGCACACGTAGCCGCCCTTGCTCCACGGCGACACCACCAGCATCGGCACGCGCTGGCCGAGCCCGTACGGCCCGGCCGGGTTCGCGGCCGAACCGGCGAAGATCTCGCCCGCCGTGTCCACAGTGGACTGCCCGGCGGTCGCGTACGGCGGGACGACGTGGTCGAAGAAGCCGTCGTTCTCGTCGTAGGTGATGAACAGCGCGGTCTTGCTCCACACGTCCGGGTTCGCGGTGAGCGCGTCGAGGACCTGTGCGATGTACCAGGCGCCGTAGTTCACCGGCCAGTTCGGGTGCTCGCAGAACGCCTCGGGCGCGGTGATCCACGAGACCTGCGGCAGCGTCCCGGCCTTGACGTCCGCCCGCAGCCGGTCGAAGTAGCCCTCGCCCGCCTTGGCGTTCGTGCCCGTGCGGGCCTTCTCGTAAAGGGCGTCGCCGGGCTTGGCGTTGCGGAAGGAGGTGAAGTACAGCAGCGAGTTGTCCCCGTAGTTGCCGCGGTAGGCGTCGTCGATCCAGCCCCAGCCGCCGGCGGCGTCGAGGCCGTCGCCGATGTCCTGGTAGATCTTCCACGAGACGCCCGCCTGCTCGAGGCGCTCGGGGTAGGTCGTCCAGGAGTAGCCCTTTTCGTCGTTGCCGAGGACCGGGCCGCCGCCCTTGCCGTCGTTGCCGGTGTACCCGGTCCACATGTAGTAGCGGTTCGGGTCGGTCGAGCCCATGAACGAGCAGTGGTAGGCGTCGCAGATGGTGAACGAGTCGGCGAGGGCGTAGTGGAACGGGATGTCCTCGCGGGTCAGGTACGCCATCGTCGTCGAGCCCTTCGCGGGCACCCACTTGTCGTAGCGGCCGCCGTTCCACGCCGCGTGCGTGTCGTTCCAGCCGTGCGGGAGGTCCTGGATGAACTGCAGGCCCAGGTTGTCCGCTTCGGGCCGGAAGGGCAGGATGTCGCGCTTGCCGTCCGACTGCGCCCAGACGGACTTCCCGTTCCCCAGCGTCGCCGGCCGCGGGTCGCCGAAGCCGCGGACCCCGCGCAGCGAGCCGAAGTAGTGGTCGAACGACCGGTTCTCCTGCATCAGCACCACGATGTGCTCGACGTCCCGCAGCGTCCCGGTGCGGTGGTGCGCGGGGATCGCCGCCGCGCGGGCGATGCTGGTGGACAGCGCGGAAAGGGCGGCGGTACCGCCGGCCAGCTGCAGAAAACGTCGTCGGTTGACGTCCGTCATGGGGACTCCGGGGGTGTCGTGGTGGCGAGCCGGGTCAGTATGGGTGGCCGATGGCGAACCTGTCCCGCGACCGAGGCTAACGCCGCGCGAAACCCTGGTTAACGCCCGCGAGCGGACAAGCCCAGGACAGAGATGTTGACAGAGATACGGAAGTACGTACTAATGTAGTGCCTCACTATGAATGACGTACTCAACTTCGCCCGGGACGAGGACGGCCGGCTCTACTCCCCCGAGGCCCGCAGCGCCCTGGCCGGCTTCACCCTCGGTGAAGACACCGGTGCGCTCGAGGCCGCCGCCGCCGTCCGCACCGCCGCGCGGAGCCTCGAAGGGCTGCGGTCGCGGGGCACCGACAGCCGTGGCCTCAGCCCCGGCGCCCTCGACATCCTGATCCGGCTCGGCACCGGCGAAGCGAACATCAAGGACCTCGCCGCCTCTGCGGGGGTGAGCTCCCGGAACGTGACCGGCCTGGTCGACACCCTGGAGCGCGCCGGGCTCGCCGAACGGGTGCCCGACCCGCGCGACCGGCGGTCGGTGCAGGTCCGGATCACCGCGGACGGCCGGACCTGGCTGGCGGAGTTCCGGCGGCCGTCGCAGCTGGCCATGGCCGCGCTCTTCCAGGGGTTCACCGCCGCCGAGACGACCCAGCTGCGGCACCTCTGCCTGCGGCTGGCCGAGAACCAGTACCACCTCGCCCGCCACCTGGAGGACCGATGACCGCTCAGACCAGAGAAACCGTCCAGGCCTACCACCGCGCCCGCTTCGCCGGCGACGTGACCGCGGCGGCCGCGCAGCTGGCCGGCACGTTCACCTTCCGCAGCCCGCTGATCGAGTCCGCCGACGCCCGCGGCCACCTCGGCGGCTTGGCGGCGTTCGTCGGGATCGTCACCGGCGTTGACCTGCTCAGCGAGCTCTACGGCGAGGCGGAGGCCACGCTCGTCTACGACGTCCACACCGCCACGCCGGTCGGCGTCCAGCACACCGCCGAGCACTTCCGGCTGCGCGACGGGAAGATCGAAGCCATCACCCTGATCTTCGACGCGACGCGCTGGCACCCGCTGATGGCGGCCGTGCGGCGGTGACCCGCCCGGACACCCGGGTTGTGGAGACCACGGGCTGAGCTCGAACACCGGGCGGGCACCGCTCGGGACCTGGTGTACCCGGGACACGGGGCGGCAAACGCGAGCGCGCGGCTGCGGGAACCGGCGATGCCGGGCAGAATCCCGGTGTGCCTGACGAACTGCGCGACCCCACCCGTCCCGGAGCACGCTGACGTGGGCCGCACGGAGTACCTGCTCGTCCTCGGCGCCTGCGTGCTGGTGACGCTGCCGATCGAGCTGGCCGGCGCGCGGGTGTACCGCAGGCCGGGCCGGCTGGTGCGCGCGGTGCTGCCGGTGGCGGCGGTGTTCCTCGTCTGGGACGCGCTGGCCATCGCCGCCGGCGTCTGGCACTTCGACCCGGCGTTCATCACCGGACTGCGCGCCCCGTTCGGGATCCCGCTGGAAGAAGTCCTCTTCTTCGCCGTGGTCCCGGTTTGCGGCGTCCTGACCTACGAAGGGGTCGGCTTGACCGGGCGGCTGCTGCGGCGGGTGCGCCGGTGATGCCGTGGGGCTACACGGTTCCGGCCGTCGCCGCCGTGCTCGTCGTGGTTGCGGTGGAGCTGTTCGTGTTGCGCACCGGGCTGTTCCGGCGGCCGGCGTACTGGGTCACGATGGGGATCGTCGTCGCCTTCCAGGTACCGGTGGACGGGTGGCTGACGAAGCTGTCGGCACCGATCGTCCGGTACGCCCCCGGCGGCATCACCGGCTGGCGGTTCCCGTGGGACATCCCGGTCGAGGACTTCCTGTTCGGCTACGCCCTGGTGACGGGCGTCCTGTTGTTGTGGGAGCGGGGAAAGTCCCGGGAGGACGGGGCGTAAGGCCCGCCTCCGCCCAGCGGAGGTCCGAGGGGGGTCGACCTGCGAGCGGAGACGGGAGTTCAGGGTCGGTACGGGGGTCGCCTCGCGGCGAAAGGCTCAACACGGCTCCAGCGCTACCGGTATTCCGTGAAGGCAAGGGGTGAGGCCCGGGGACACCGCCGTACCGACACTCTGTACAACGTCCGGCCCCCGCTGGTGTTCCGGGCGACGGGGTGACCTGCGTCGCTCAGCGGGCCGCCACCGGCTGCCGCGTCCGGACCGCCCAGCGGGTCAACGCGGGCACGGGTGCGACGGCCGCCAGGAACACCACGGCGATCAGCAACCAGCCGGGCCCGCCGAGGCCGCCCACGGCGAGGGTGAACACGCCGGGCCCGACCATCTGCACGGTGGCCGTGGCCGCTTCGGTCGCGCCTTGGTAGGCGCCCTTGGCGTCTTCGCGCATCAGCCGCACCGACAGGCCCCAGTTGGCGGCCACGTACCCCAGCTCCCCGACGACGTGCAGCACCGCCGCCAGTCCCACCACCGCGATCGCACCCGCCCCCGCGCCTCCGGACGTCGTGGCGAGCAGCACACAGCTCGCCGCGAGCACAACTCCGGACACCACCGCCGTTCTCGCGGCCTGGCCCGCCGTGCGCGCGAACCTCGCGAACGGCACCTGGAACACCGCGATCCCCACCGAGCTGAGCACGACCACGGCACCGCCCAGCCCCAGTGGCAGGTGCGTCCGGCCGGACAGCCACAGCGGCAGGCCGGCCGACAACATGGCCCAGCACAGCGAAAGCACCGCCGTGGCCGCGGTGAGGCACAGGTACGGCCGGTCCCCCAGCACCGCCCGGATCGCCGGCCGGCCCCGCGTGGCCGGGGTCCGGGCGGGCGCGGGCACCAGCAACGTCGTCCCGGCGAGGACGAGGAAGCTGACGGCGTTGCCGGCGATGGCCAGGGTGTAGGCCCACCGCGTGTCGGCGGTCAGCACCAGGGCGCCCAGCCCGGCGCCGATGGCGTACCCGACGTGCTGGGCCACCCGCTGCCGCGCCAGCACGCGCACCCGCTCGGCGGGCTCGGTGACCAGCGCCGTGACCAGCGCCGTCCGCACCGCGGTGCCGCCGGTGGCCAACGCGGTGAACGGCACCGTCACGGCCAGGAACGACCAGGTGCCGTCCACCGCGAGGTAGCCGGCCATCGCGGCGGCCCGCACCAGCGTGAGCACGACCAGCACCGGCCGCGCGCCGGCCCGGTCGGCGAACGCGCCCAGCGGGACCGCGGCGACCATGCCCACCGCGCTCGCCACGGCCAGTCCCGCGCCGACCGTGACCGGCGGGAGCCCGGCGATCCGGGTGAGGTACAGCGCCCAGATCGTGAACCAGAGGCCGTCGCCGAGCGCGGAAACCCCGCGGCCCCAAAGAAGGCTTCGCAGTCCAGCCATGCAACCACCCTTCACGAAGACGTGAATGGTAAGCACGTTCTCCGCCGGGGCGCAATCATCATTCAGCGGGCCATGAATCGTGGTAGGCTCCCGCGCGTCGGAAGGAACGGTGATGGGCGGACTGGTCGATCCGGGCAACGCCGTCCAGGGCGCGATCGTCGAGCTGACGCGCGAACTGGCCGATCCCGTGCGGCTCACGGCCCTGCAGGTGCTGGCCGCGGAAGGCCCGCACACGATGGTGCAGCTGGCCGACGCGCTCGGCGTCACCGCACCCCGGCTGGGCAACCACCTGGCCCGGCTGCGGGCCGCCGGGCTGGTGACGGTCGAACACACCGGACGGCACGCGCTGTACCGCGTAGGCCGTGAGGACCTGCTGGGCGTGCTCACCGCCCTCGCGCGCTACGCCGGCAACGAAGGGATCACCCCGCCGGACCGCGCCGAGTCGGGCGCGGACATCGCGCACACCTGCTACGACCACGCGGCGGGACGCCTCGGCGTGGCGGTGTTCGCCCTGCTCGTCTCGCGCGGGGCGCTGCGGCCTCCGGACGGGTCCGCTCCCGAAGTCGCCCTCGGCGACGACCTTTCGGCGTTCCGGGACCTCGGCGTCTCGCCCGCGGAGGTGGACCCGGGCCGCCGGCGGCCGGCCACCGCCTGCCTCGACCGGACCCACCGCGTCCCCCACCTCGGCGGCGTCCTGGGCCACCAGGTGCTGGCAGCGTTCCTGGCCGACGGCCTGGTCCGCCGCGGCGCGGAAGACCGCGAACTGCGGATCACCCCGCGCGGCCGCCGCCGGTTCGGCACCCTGCTGCCCGGGTTCTGACCGGCGGCGGCCCTCAGCGGCGGCCGGAGCGGGTCGCGGCGAGGTACTCGCGGTTGAGCGTGGCGATGCTCGCGAACGGGATGCCCTTCGGGCACGACGCCACGCACTCGCCGGTGTTCGTGCAGCCGCCGAAGCCCTCCGCGTCCATCGCGTCCACCATGTCGAGCACCCGGCTCGCGCGTTCGGGGGCGCCCTGCGGCAGCAGGCTCAGATGGGTCACCTTCGCCGCGGTGAACAGCGTCGCCGAGCCGTTCGGGCACGCCGCCACGCAGGCGCCGCAGCCGATGCAGGTCGCGTTGTCGAAAGCCAGGTCGGCGTCCGGTTTGGGGACCGGGGTGGCGTGGGCGTCCGGGGCGCTGCCCGTCGGCGCGCTGACGTACCCGCCGGCCTGGACGATCCGGTCGAGCGCCGAGCGGTCGACGACCAGGTCCTTGATGATCGGGAACCCCTTGGCGCGCCACGGTTCCACGTCGATGACGTCGCCGTCGGCGAAGGAGCGCAGGTGGAGCTGGCACGCCGTCGTGCGTTCGGGGCCGTGTGCCCGGCCGTTGATCACCACGCCGCACGAGCCGCAGATGCCCTCGCGGCAGTCGTGGTCGAACGCCACCGGCTCGTCGCCCGCCTCGATCAGCCGCTGGTTCAGCACGTCCAGCATTTCCAGGAACGACATGTCCGGGCTGACGCCGTCGACCGGGTAGGCGACGAGCCGGCCTTCGGCGGCCGGGCCGGCCTGCCGCCAGACGCGGACGGTGAGTTTCACGTGTAGCTCCGCTGGGTCGGGTGGACGTGTTCGAAGACCAGTTCCTCGCGGTGGAGCACCGGCTCGGCGCCGTACTCCCACGCTGCGACGTGCGCGAAGTTTTCGTCGTCCCGCAAGGCTTCGCCCTCGGGGGTCTGGTGTTCTTCGCGGAAGTGCCCGCCGCACGATTCCTCGCGTGCGAGCGCGTCGGCGAGCATGAGCTCGGCCAGCTCCAGGAAGTCCGCGACGCGGTTCGCCTTCTCCAGCTCCTGGTTGAGCTCGGCACCACCGCCCGGGATCCGGACGTCACGCCAGAACTCCGCTCGCAGCTCGGGCACCCGGTCGAGAGTCTTGCGCAGGCCTTCGCGGGTGCGGGACATCCCGCAGTGGTCCCACATCAGCAGGCCCAGCTCGCGGTGGAACGAGTCGGCCGACCGCGTCCCGCGGATCGCCAAGAGCCGGGAGATCCGTTCGCGCACCTCGGTCTCCACTTGGCGGACCACGCCATCGGAGACGTCGTCGAGCCGCGTGCTGCCGAGGTAGTCGTTCACCGTGGCGGGCAGCACGAAGTAGCCGTCGGCGAGCCCTTGCATGAGCGCCGACGCGCCGAGCCGGTTGGCGCCGTGGTCGGAAAAGTTCGCCTCGCCGATCACGAACAGACCGGGGATCGTGCTCTGCAGGTCGTAGTCCACCCAGAGGCCGCCCATCGTGTAGTGGATGGCCGGGTAGATCCGCATCGGCACGGTGTACGGGTCTTCCGCGGTGATGCGCTGGTACATGTCGAAGAGGTTGCCGTAGCGGGCTGCGATCGCCGGACGGCCGAGACGTGCGATGGCGTCGGCGAAGTCGAGGTAGACGCCGAGGCCGCCGGGACCGACGCCGAACCCGGCGTCGCACACGTTCTTCGCCGCCCGCGAAGCGATGTCCCGTGGCACGAGGTTGCCGAAGCTCGGGTAGCGGCGCTCGAGGTAGTAGTCGCGCTCGTCTTCGGGGATCTCCCCCGGCGGCCGGGTATCGCCGGCGTGCTTCGGGACCCAGATGCGGCCGTCGTTGCGCAGCGACTCGCTCATCAGCGTCAGCTTCGACTGGTGTTCGCCCGACCGCGGGATGCACGTCGGGTGGATCTGGGTGAAGCACGGGTTCGCGAAATAGGCACCGCGTTTGTGCGCCCGCCAGATCGCGGTGGCGTTGGAGCCCTTCGCGTTCGTCGAGAGGTAGAAGACGTTGCCGTAGCCGCCGGTCGCGAGCACGACGGCGTCCGCGAGGTGGGTCGTGACCTCGCCGGTGACCAGGTCGCGCGCGACGATGCCGCGCGCCCGGCCGCCGTCGACGACCAGGTCGAGCATCTCGGTGCGCGCGTGCAGCTCGACGTTCCCGGCGTCGATCTGCCGGGACAGTGCCTGGTACGCGCCGATCAGCAGTTGCTGGCCGGTCTGGCCGCGTGCGTAGAACGTCCGCTGCACCTGCACGCCGCCGAAGGACCGGGTGTCCAGCAGGCCGCCGTACTCCCGCGCGAACGGCACGCCTTGCGCCACGGCCTGGTCGATGATCTGCGCCGACACCTGGGCGAGCCGGTACACATTGGACTCGCGGGCCCGGAAGTCGCCGCCCTTGACCGTGTCGTGGAAGAGCCGGTAGACCGAATCGCCGTCGTTGCGGTAGTTCTTCGCGGCGTTGATGCCGCCCTGGGCCGCGACGGAGTGCGCGCGCCGCGGCGAGTCCTGGAAGCAGAACTGCACGACGTGGTACCCCTGCTCGGCCAGCGTCGCGCCGGCCGAGCCGCCGGCCAGCCCGGTGCCCACGACGATCACCCGGTGCCGCCGCCGGTTCGCCGGGTTCACCAGCTTCGCGGCGAACTTCCGTTCGTCCCAGCGGTTTTCGAGGGGAACGGCGGGCGCCTTGGTGTCGGCGATCGGGTCGCCCACGCGGTAACCGTCCATGTCAGTGCACCAGTCCCGTCATGATCGCGACCGGGACGAGCGCGTAACCGCCCGCGACCACGACCGCTGTCGTGCTGCCGAAGATCCTGATCGCCCGTTCCCGCCGCGGGCGGGTGATGCCCAGCGTGCGCGCGGCACTGGCGAAGCCGTGGTGGATGTGCAGACCGAGCATGGCCAGGGCGGCGAGGTAGATCAGGTTCACCCACCAGACCCGGAAGTCCGCGACGAGGTTGTGGTACGGGTCGCCGGGGACGAAGTCCTGGTTCACCGCGCCGACGGTGAAGTCGAGGATGTGCCAGACGACGAACACCGCGAGCGTCGCACCGCCCCAGCGCATCGTCCGCACCGCGAAGGTCGCGCGCGCCGGCTGCCGGTGGACGTACCGGACCGGCCGGGCCCGGCGGTCCCGCCGGGCCAGCTGCACCGCGGCGGTGACGTGCAGGACCAGCGCGGCGAGCAGCACCGCACGCTGGAGCCACAGGAACCACTCGCGGCGCAGCACCGGTTCGCCGATCGTGCGCAGCCAGCCGGCGTAGTGGTCGAGCTCGGCGGCGCCCAGGAACGTCTTGAGGTTGCCCACCATGTGCGCGAACACGAAGGCGAGCAGGAGCAAGCCGCTGACCGCCATGACGGCCTTCTTGCCGATCGTCGAGGCCCAGAAGCGCCGGAGGGCGGAGCGCCGGTGCGGGGCGAGCGTGTTCACCACCCGATCGACGTTAGAAGCGCATCCACCAGAGGTCAAAGACATGATGACTCTGTTCTCCATAGGCAGCAGCTATCGTAGATCCATGCAGTTCCAGCAGCTCGCCTACTTCGTCGCCGTCGCCGAGCACCGGCACTTCACCCGCGCCGCCGAACAGGTGCGGGTGGCCCAGCCGTCGCTGTCCCAGCAGATCCGCGCGCTCGAACACGACCTGGGCGCGCCGCTGTTCCACCGGATCCGCGGCAACGTCTCCCTCACCGAAGCCGGGGAAACGCTGCTGCCGATCGCGCGGCGGATCCTCGCCGACACCGAAACCGCGCGGCTGGCCATCCGGGAGCTGGCCGAGCTCGACCGCGGCCGCGTCCGGCTGGGCGCGCCGCCGAGCCTGTGCACGGGCCTGCTGCCCGCGATGCTCGCGGCGTTCCGCCGCCGGTACCCGGGCATCCAGCTGGAGCTGCACGAAAGCGGGTCGGGCGATCTGCGGCAGCGGCTGGCCGAGGGCGCCCTGGACCTGGCCCTGCTGGCGGGCGCCCGGACGACCGCCGAGGCCGGCTTGGCGGCGACGCCGCTGCTGCTCGAGGAGCTGGTGGTGATCTCGGCCCCGGACACGCCGGTCGCGGGTGACCGCATCGGCATCGGCGACCTCGCCGACGTCCCGCTGGTGATGTTCCGCCGCGGCTACGACGTCCGCGAGGCGACGGTCAACGCCTGCCGCGCCGCCGGGTTCGAACCGTCGTTCGCGATCGAAGGCGGCGAGATGGACGCGGTGCTGGAACTGGTGCGCGCGGGCGTGGGCGCGGCGGTGGTCCCGAGCACGGTGGCGGGCGACCGGTTCCGGCGGACCCGCTTCACCCCCGACGCGGGGATGACGCGCGTGGTGCAGCTGGCCCACCGCGCCGACGTGGAGCCCACCCGGGCGGTGCGGGCGCTGCGGTCGGCGATCGCCGGGTTCGTGGCCGACCCGGCCCGGCGGGCGAGCCTGCCGCCTGGCATCGAGTCCCTCGTGGACGCCGGTGCGGTCAGCTGAGGCCGAACCGCTCGGCGAACGCCGCCATCCCGTCCCGCCGCCCGGCGGGCTCGGCCGTGCCCGGCGTGACTACCACCCGCGTCACCCCCTGCCGGGCCAGGTCCTCGACGTCCTCTGTGGACATGTCGAGCGAGCCCCATCGGGTGTACTCGAGCTCGGCCGGGTCGCGGCCCGCCTCGCTCGCCGTCGTCCGGGCGAGCTCGAACTGGCGGCGACGCTCGTCCGCGGTGAGCGCCCCGCCCGGGAAGTACCCGTCGCCACGCCGGCCCGCCCGCCGGGCGGCGGCCGCGCTCGAACCACCGATGTGGATCGGCAGCTCACGGACGCCCAGCGGCTTCGGGAAGCTGCAGACGCCCTCGAACCGGAAGAACTCGCCGGCGAAGGAGACGCCCTCTTCACCACCCGCCCACAGCAGCCGCAGGACGTCGATGGCCTCGTCCGCCCGGCGGCCGCGGGTGGCGAAGTCGACGCCGGCCGCCCGGGCCTCGCCGGGCAGGGCGCCGACCCCGGCTGTGAGCAGCCGCATGCGGCCGCCGGACAGCACGTCGACCGTCGCCAGCCGCTTGGCCAGCACCACCGGGTGGTGGTAGGGCAGCAGCAGGACACCGGTGCCCAGCAGGATGCGGCTGGTGACGGCGGCGACGAAACTCAGGCACTCCAAGGGATCCGCGTACGGCAGGGCCGGCGGCAGCGCCATCGGCCCGATCTTCGCGCCCGGATACAGCGCGACGTGCTCCGGCAGGTACAACGACTCGAACCCGCACTCCTCCGCGTCCCGCGCGAACCCGGCGATCACCTGCGGGTCCGCGCCGAAAAAGGGAGTGCTGTAACTGATCCCGAACTTCACCCCCGCGAAGCTAGACGTTGACGCCGACGTCAAGGCAACGGCCGGATCCTCGTCAGGCGCGTGAGGGCGGCGAACCCGTCGTCGGTACCGGGCCAGTGGGCACGCACGGCCTCGAGCCCGGCGCGGCGCACCACCGAGCGCAGGACGGCGCTGACGATGATCGCGTCGTCGGCGTACCCGAGCACCGGGACGAAGTCCGGCACGAGATCGATCGGCAGCGCGAGGTAAGCCAGCAGCAGCGCGAGGCGGATCCGGACCCCGCGCGGGAGCGTCTTGTCCGCGGCCAGCCGGCGGACCAGCCGCAGCACGTCCGGCAGCAACCGCAGCGCTTCCCGGAGCAGCCCGCCCCGCGGCCGGATGATCACGAGCGCGCCGACGAGGGCGGCCCACGCGAGCAGCAGGGCGGCGGTGACGCCGATCAGCAGGTCCCACCAGAACGACCCCGTCACCGCGCGAGGGTACGTCCGTGCGCCGCCGTGGTCCAGTTCCGTCGCGCGATCAGGGCGGCCGGGTTTTGACCTCCGGCCACCGGGGAACGCCGAACGGAAGTGGTCGGCAGGCGGAGGTCGGAGTGCTCGGAGCGGTGTTCGCGGTGACGAAGGCGGGGATGACGCTGGCCCTGGCCGGCCCGGTTCTCGTGACGCAGCAAGCGAAAAGGGCCGTTTCGGCGATCGCCCCGCTCGCCGGGGAACTGGCCGCGGGGGCAGCCGGGACGGCCGCGGAAGCGACCCGGACGAGCAGCCGCACGGCCGTGCGCGCCGCGCGGGTCCGCGCTCCGCCGTCTGGCGGGCGGGGCGGCGGCTGCACGTCCCCCTGCGGCCCGGGGAGGACGCCGACCGCCCCGACGGGCCCGCGCTCGCCGCCGAGCTGGCCGCCCACGCCGATGTCGCCGGGGCCTACTGGGACGGCGGGCTCGGCAGCGTGGTCCTCCACCTGGCCGAAGAAGCCACCGCCGACCGGGTTCTCGACCGGATCGCCGAGCGCTGCGAGCGGCACGGGCTGACGCCGGCCGAGCCGGGTGACTCCGCCCCGGCCCACCCCGGCGACACCTACGGGGTGCGGACCGCGGCGCTCGCCCTGGCGATGGACGTCGCCGGGCTGGCCGTCTCGGTCGGCACCCGCGCGGTGCGCTCGGGGCGGCTGCACGAAGCCGTGCGCGCCGCGGTGTCCGCGGCCAGGGAGCACCCCGCCGTCCGCGCGGCGCTCGACGAGCAGTTCGGCTGGTACACGGCCGAACTGGCGCGCTCGGGCGTGTCCGCCGCGGTCCGGGGGCTCAGCCAGGACCCCCTCGAACTGGTGCTGGACGCGCTCCTGCGCACCGGGCAGCTCACCGAGGCGATCGCCCGGCTCACCGCGTTCGACGCCGGCCACGACGACCTCTGTTCGCCGGAGCGGCCCAGCCTCGGCGTGACACCGCCGCAGCGCCGGGTCCGGATCCCCATGGAGGACTACGCCCGCAACGCCGTCGGCAGCGGCCTGCTCGCCGCACTGGCTGACCTGCTGGTGCGCCGCAATCCCCGCGAAGCCGCCGAAGCGTTCCTCGCGGCGTCGCCGATGCCGGCCCGGTACGCCGACACCGCCTTCCACACCGCGATGGGCACTGCGTTCGCCCGTGAAGGCGTGCTCGTCCGCGACCCGGATCGGCTCAAGGCACTGGACACCGTGGACACCGTCGTGCTGCACGCCGACGCGCTGCACGGGGAAGACGGCCTCGATCCGCACGCCGAAGCCGTGCTGGACGCGGCCCGCCGGGCCGAGGCACGGGTGGTCATCGCCGGCGACGACGTCCGGGACCGGCTCGGGGAGTTCGCCTCGCTCGCCGACGACGTCGCGCGGGAATCGTTCTTCGGGCTGGTGACACGGCTGCAGGACGAAGGCCGGGTCGTGCTCACCGTCGGGCGCCCGCCCGCGCGGTGTGCGCCGAACTGCGACGAGGTGGCGGGCCTGCTCGCCGGCGACCTCTGCGTCGCCCTCGCCGACCGCAACGCGCCGGTGCTCTGGGGCGCCGACCTGGTCGTGCGGCCGGGGCTGACCGGCGTGTGGCGGGTGCTGCGGGCGGCCGGCGCCGCGCGGCTGAACAGCACGCGGGCCACCCGGGTGGCGACCGCGGGCAGCCTGATCGGCGGCCTGCTGCTGATGTCACGCCGCCGGCGGACGCTGGTGCCGTTCGTGCCGCGGCTGGACCCGGTGCTGCTCGGCGGGCTGACCGGGCTGGCGATGGGCACGCTCGCCGCGGCGCGGGTGGCGGCCGCCCGGCCCCCGGCCGGCCGCACGCGGATCGCCTGGCACGAGCTGACCGGCGACGAGGTTCTCCGGCGACTCGCCGACGCGGAGCCCGAGCCCACGAACTGGGAGCTGACGGCCCGGCGGGTGCGGGCGGTGACCGGCGCGGTGGCCCGGCACCCGGCCGCGGCGCCGGTCCGGTTCGGGACGGGCCTCGCCGCCGACGTCGTCGCCGAGCTGAACGACCCGCTGACCCCGGTGCTGGCCCTCGGCGCGGTCGCGTCCGCGGTGGTCGGCTCGCCGGTGGACGCGCTGCTGGTGGCCGCGGCGATGGGCCTGAACGCCGTCGTCGGCGGCGCGCAGCAGTTCCGCGGCCGCCGCGCGCTGGCGAAGCTGCGGGACGGGGAGCGGCAACGGGCGCGCCGGGAAGGCGGCGGAGTGGTCGACGCGCGGGCGCTGAAGGCGGGCGACCGGATCGAACTGCGGGTCGGCGACGTCGTCCCCGCCGACGCCCGGCTGCTGACCGCCAACGACCTCGAAGCGGACGAATCCGCGCTGACCGGCGAGTCGCTCCCGGTCGCCAAGCAGCTCGACCCGGTGCCGGGTGCGCCGATGGCCGAGCGCAGCTGCCTGGTCTTCGCCGGCACCACGGTGGTCAGCGGCGAAGGCACGGCGGTCGTCGTGGCGGTCGGCTCGGAGACCGTGGCCGGCCGGGCGGTCGAGCTGGCCACCCGGACCGCCGCCGCGGTGGGCATCCAGGCCCGGCTGCAGGACCTCACCCGCCGCGCCCTGCCGCTGACGATGCTCGGCGGCGCGCTCGTCACCGGCCTCTCGGCGATCCGCGGCCGTCCGCTGCGCCGCGCGTTGGCCGGCGGCGTGGCGATCGCCGTCGCCGCGGTGCCCGAAGGGCTGCCGCTGGTGGCCACCGTGGCCCAGCGGGCGGCGGCCCGGCGGCTGTCCGCGCGCGGCATCCTGGTCCGCGCCCCGCGGGCGCTGGAGGCGCTGGGACGCCTGGACGTCGTGTGCTTCGACAAGACGGGCACGCTGACCGAGAACCGGCTGCGCGTGGTGACCACGACCGGGCCCGGCGGCGAGGCGCGCGAGCCCGGTCCCGGGGACGCCGTGCTGCGGGCCGCGGCCCGGGCCTGCCCGGGCACGCTCGACGACCCCCACGTGCGGGCCCACGCCACCGACCACGCCGTGCTGGCCGCCGCCGGCCCCGACGACGGCTGGACCGAGCTCGCCGGGCAGCCGTTCGAAGCCAACCGGGGCTACTCGGCGACCGTCGGTCGCGACGGGGACGGCGAGGTGACGCTGGTCGTCAAGGGGGCCCCGGAGATCGTGCTGCCCGCCTGCGCCGGCGCGGACGAGCTGGCGCGCGCCGCGGAGACGTTGGCGGACAAGGGTTTGCGCGTGCTGGCGGTCGCGTCCCGGAAGGCGCAGCCCGCGCTCGACGGCGACGACGCGGAGGTGCTGGCGGACCTGGAGTTCCTCGGCTTCCTGGGGTTGGCGGACACGCTGCGGCCCACGGCCGAGCCGCTGATCTCCGGGCTGCGTGCGGCCGGCGTGTCCCCCGTGATGCTCACCGGCGACCACCCGAACACCGCGCGGGCCATCGCGACGTCGCTCGGCTGGCCGTCCGACGCCCCGGTCGTCACCGGGGACGAACTGGCCGCGCTCGACCGGGCCGGACGGGCCCGGCTGCTCTCCGGCGCCGGCGTGATCGCCCGCGTCGCACCGGAGCAGAAACTGCAGGTCGTGGAGGCGCTGCGGGAAGCCGGGCGGGTGACGGCGATGGTCGGCGACGGCGCGAACGACGCGGCGGCCATCCGCGCCGCGGACGTCGGCATCGGCGTGCGCGCCCGGGCGTCGACCGCGGCCCGCACCGCGGCCGACGTCGCGCTGACCGACGAGGACCTGACCGTCCTGCTGGAGGCGGTGGCGGAGGGCCGCGCGCTGTGGCGCAGCGTGTCGGACGCGGTGGTGATCCTCGTCGGCGGCAACGCGGGCGAGATCGGGTTCTCCGTGCTGGGCACGCTGCTGTCGGGCGACTCGCCGCTGGGCACCCGCCAGCTGCTGCTGGTCAACCTGCTGACCGACCTGTTCCCGGCGATGGCGGTGGCGGTCACCCGCCCGGACGACGACGGCGGTTCCGGCCCCGGAGGACTCGGCGACGGCTTGACCCGCGCGATCACCAGCCGGGGCGTGACGACGGGCGTCGGCGCGACGACGGCGTGGCTCATCGGGCGGTTCACCCCGGGCACGGTGCGCCGCACGAGCACGATGGCCCTGTGCGGCCTGGTGGGCACCCAGCTGGCCCAGACCCTGCGCGGCCGCCGCCGCAGCCCGCTGGTGGTCGGTACGGCGGTCGGGTCGGCGCTGGTGCTGGCGGCGATCGTCCAGACGCCGGGGGTGAGCCGGTTCTTCGGCTGCACCCCGCTCGGCCCGCTGGCGTGGGCCGGCGTCGGCGCGGGTGTGGCGACGGGGGCACTGACGTCGTCGCTGCCGATCCTGCGGCAGCCGTGACTCGCGTGATCAGACCCGGATCTCGCGTGACCAGACCCGTAATTCGCGTGATTGAGGCCGGAACTCGCCAGTTCCGGCTTCAATCACGCGAGTTCCGGCTTCAA
>NZ_JBHVXZ010000141.1:0-23747 GCF_042881395.1 Amycolatopsis sp. NPDC058278
AAACTCCCGTGAACCCGGGCGTAACTCGCTGGTGGGACGCCGTAACTCGCGGTATGGGCGCCGCACCTCGCGAGTTCGGGAATAAAACACGCGGGATCCGGGCCCAGTCACGCGAGTTCCGGCTCTGGTCACGAGGGGTCGGCGCGGAGGAGGCGGAGGGTGAACGTGGCTCCGGCTCCGGGGCGGGCCGCGGCCGCGATCGTGCCGCCGTGACCCGTCACCACTTCGCGGACCAGGGCCAGGCCGAGGCCGAAGCGGCGGCCGTCGCCATCGGAGCCGCGGGCGAACCGCTCGAAGATGCGGTCCGCGTCGGTGGTGGGGAAGCCGACCCCGGTGTCGCGGACCCGCAGCTCCACGTGCCGCTCGTCGGGGACGCCGAGCCACACCTCGATCGAGCCGCCCGGCGGCGTGTGGCCGAGTGCGTTGTCCAGCAACGCCGACAGCACCCGGCGCAACGCCGTCGGCACGCCCTGGACGACGTACGGCCGCCGCTCCCGCGTCACCGCCAGCCGGACCTGGCCCTCCTCCGCCCGCACCGCTTCGGCCGCCACCGCTTCCTCGGCCAGCACCCCCAGCTCGACCAGCTCCAGCGACGGCCGTTCGCCGCACGCCTGCGCGGAGAGCAGCAGGTCTTCGACGACCTCGCCGAGCTCCCGCGTACCGCGCACCAGCTGGTCGAGTTCCGCCGCGTCCCGCCCGGACGACCGCCGGGCGAGCAGCTGCGCGCGCGTGTGCAGCCGGGTCAGCGGGGCCCGCAGTTCGTGGGACGCGTCCGCGACGAACGTCCGCTGCCGCCGCAAGGCGTCCTCCAGCGGCCGGATCGCCCGGCGGGCCAGCACCCGCCCGCACCCCAGGGCCGCCAGCAGCGCGAGCACTTCGGCGACGCCGAGCCCGGACACCAGCGACGCGCGGTCCTGGACCTGGTACCGCTCCTCGAAGAACGCCTGGGAGACGACGCCGCCGCGGTTCTCCACCCGGATCGTGTGCGTCATCCCGCCGATCGACCTTCGCTCGGTGTAGACGTCGCCGGGCGACGGCACGAACGCGTCCAGCTCCGCGATCGGCATTCCCGGCGGCGGCGGGCCCGCGGGCGCGTGCGCCCCCGGGGTGAACAGCCAGACGCAGCCCGGCGGGGTCGCGCCGGGACCGAGCTGGATCGTCCTGGCCAGCAGCCGGTCCGCGTCGGCGTGCTGGCCGGACAGCAGGATCCCGTACGCGATCGCGCCCGCGACGGCCACGAGCAGCGACACCACCACGGCGATCTGCGCGGTGATCACCCACCGCGCCCGCCGCAGGGCCCGCTCCTCGAAAGCGGGACTCATACCACGCCGATCTGGTACCCCAGGCCGTGCACGGTCCGCACGACGTCCCGGCCGAGCTTGCGCCGCAGGTAGTACACGTAAGTATCCACAATGGACTCACCGGTCGAGTCGGCGAACACCCGGGTGCGCAACGCCGCCCGCGGGTGGATCGCCTTGGGCCGCTGCGCCAGCGTCCGCAGCAGCTCGAACTCCCGCCCCGACAGCGTGATCCGCTCGCCACGCGGCAGCACGACTTCGTGGCGCTGCAGGTCGAGGGCCGCCGTGCCCAGCGGCAGGCACTCGGCGCCTTCGAGGTCACGGCGGCCCAGCGCGCGCAGCCGCGCCAGCAGTTCCTCGGCCTCGAACGGCTTGACGAGGTAGTCGTCCGCGCCGGCGTCGAGACCCGCCACGCGGTCGGCCACCTCCCCCAGCGCCGAGAGCACCAGGACCCGCGTGGTCACCGCCCGGGCCCGCAGCCGCCGCAGCAGCTCGAGCCCGTCGAGCACCGGGAGCCGGCGGTCGATGACCATCACGTCGTAGTGCCCGGTGAGCCCGAGGTGCAGGCCCCGCTGGCCGTCGTGCGCCGCTTCGGTTTCGTAGCCCTCGTCCGCGAGCAGCTCGCCCAGCATGCCCGCCAGTTCCCGGTCGTCTTCGACCAGCAGCACTCTCGGTTTCGCCACCCCGTCGCGCACCGATCCATCTTGGCAGTTATTTCCGAACTTGAAGAATCAACTTTTCCCGGTCACCGGAACGGGCTCGACCGTCAGGAGCAGCTCGGTGCTCCCCTTGCGGGCATCCCGCCGGTCGAGCCACGCCAGCACCGGCGCGGTCATGATCGTGGTGACCAGTGCGACGAGCACCAGCACGGTGAACAACGCCGGCGAGACGATGCCGGCGGCGAGCCCGACGTTGAGCGCGATCAGCTGCATCAGCCCGCGGGCGTTGACCAGCACGCCGACGCGCGTGGCGACCGCCGGCGGCTCCCCCGCCAGCCGCGCGGCGCCCCAGGACGCGCCCAGTTTTCCGATGATCGCGACCGCCACCGTCAGCAGCGCGAAGGCGAGCAGCTTCGGGTCGGCGAGCAACGCGAACCGGGTGTTCAGGCCGGAGTAGGTGAAGAACAGCGGAACGAACACGATCGACCCGATCGGCATGATCTTCGCGAGCACGGCGTCGGAAGCCGCGCAGCGCGGGAACGCCACCCCGACGGTGAACGCACCGAACACCGCGTACAGCCCGATGGTGTCGGTGAACCAGGCGGCCGCGAACAACGTCATCGCGGTGATGAGCACCCGCTGGTCGACGCTCATCCGCTCGCTGCCCATCACCCGGGTCAGCAGGCGCCGCCCGACGATGAACACCAGCAGCGCGAAGAGCAGCCCGCCGCCGAGGGCGAGCGCGATCGGCCCCAGCGACCCGGCGTGCATCCCCAGCACGACCGCCAGCAGCAGCCACGCGAGGACGTCGTCGAGCGCGCCGCAGGCCAGCGCCAGCGAGCCGAACCGGGTCCCCCCGATCCCGCGTTCGGTGATGATCCGGACCATCATCGGGAAGGCGGTGATCGCCACCGCCACCCCGACGAACGCGGCCGACGTCACCAGCGATACGCCTTCCTTGCCGATGCCGACCCACGACGTGCCCAGGATGGCGACGCCGACCCCGAGCGCCAGCGGCACCAGCGTCCCGGCCGACGAGATCGCCGCGACCGACTTCCGCGACTGCATGATGCTGTTCAGGTTGAACTCGTAGCCGGCCCCGAACATGTAGATGACCAGGCCGATCTGGCCACCGACGTAGAGCAGCGACCGGATCGCGTCCGGGAACAGCGCCGCCTGGACGTCCGGCAGCAGCAGCCCGAACAGCGAGGGGCCGAGGAGCACCCCGGCGATCATCTCCCCGACCACCGGTGGCTGGCCGAGCTTGACCGCGACCATGCAGACCAGCCGGACCACCACGAGGATGGCCACGACGGCGAGGAAGAACGTGGGCGCCGCTTCGGACGGGCTCATCGATTGCCTCCGGCGAAATAGGTCGAACACAGGGCTTGGCGACGGGCGTCGAGGACCATGTACGTGCCGAACACGAGCTGGGCGAAGCTGCGCCAGACGTCTTCCCAGCGGTCGCGGACCGCGAGCCACACCAGGGGTGCGCGCCGGTGGCGGCCCCCGCGGGGCGTGAGCAGCACCGGGCCGCGGTTGGGGATCGAGCGCGTGTGGGCGGCCGTCGAGGCGAGGCTGAAGCGGCGCAGCACTTCCCGCGTCACGACCCGCATGGTCGGCGGCGCGAGCCCCCGCGCCGGGCAGGCGCGGTTCTGCGCGACACCGAAGGGGATGAAATCGTCCTTTCCGGACTGGGCGGCGTAGCCGGGGTAGCTGAAGCACAGCACCGTCCCCGCCGGGATGGTCAGGTCCGCCACCTCGATGTCGGCGGTGGAGATCCGGTGCGCGATGCCGAACAGCGGGAACCGGCGGAGGCCGTCGTCGATGACGCGGTCGAGGTAGGCGTCGTCGTCCGGGTGCGCGGCGAGCCGCCGCTGGGTGTCCGGCGACTTCGCGATGATCATCAGCAGGTGCGCCATCGCCTCGGACATCTGCACGACGGCGGTGTTGAAGAACGTCCCCTGCAGGTAGTAGGCCTGCTCTTCCGGGGTCAGGGGCTCCGGCAGCGGGTGCGGGACGTCGGCGAGGCGCCGCCGCAGGTACTTCGTCAGCCGGGCCCGGCGGCGCATGTTCCGCGGCCGCACGCACTTGAGCGCCGAGACGACGTCGTCGGCGTGCCCGACGATGAGGTCGCGCGCCTCCGGCGGGCACGGCTCCTCGAACACCAGCTCGTGGTACAGCTCGGCCCAGATCGGCATCATCACGTCGCGCAGCCGGACGAGGCCGGGCTCGACGCCGTCGAGGACGTGCGCGGCCACCCGCCGGGCCAGCTCCTCGGAGTCCTTTTTGGACCGGATCAGGATGTGCCGGGTGCACTTGGCGACGGCGTCGTAGCGTGACCCGGCCTCGAGGTGCTCCTGGTGCACCTCGGGCCCGGGCGCGAGCCAGTACCAGAACAGGTCGGACAGGGCGGCGCCGCGGCTGCGGCCGTTCGCCGCCGGGTCGGCGTAGACGCGCTTGAAGTCCCCGGCGCCGACCTGCGGGCCGGGGATCGTGACCGCGTCCTGGCCGTTGACCAGCGCGAAGATCTTCATCCGCAGCGCCACGACACGTTGTGGCAGCCAGACCGGCGCGGACACCGCCGCCGCGGCGGCCAGCACCTTGCCGATCACCGCCGCACCTGGTCCGGGGTGAGATCGGCCGGGTGCCGCCCGCCGCACAGCGCGAGGGCCTGGTCGAAGTCGTCCCGCAGCAGGTCCAGGACCTCGGAGACGCCTTCGCGGCCGCCCGCCGCCAACCCCCACACGATCGGGCGGCCGACGCCGACCGCGTCCGCGCCCAGGGCGAGCGCCTTGACGACGTCGGTGCCGCGGCGGATCCCGCCGTCCAGCAGCACCGGCAGCGCACCTCCGACCGCCGCCGCGATCTCGGGGAGCACGTCGATGGTGGCGGGCACGGTGTCGAGCTGGCGGCCGCCGTGGTTGGACACGACGATCCCGGCGACGCCGTGGTGCACGGCCAGCCGCGCGTCCTCGGCGTGGAGCACGCCCTTGATCAGCACGGGGAGCTTGGTCCTGCCTCGGAGCCACGCGATGTGGTCCCAGTTCAGCCCGGCCGACATGACGATCTCGCGGACATGGCTCGCGTTGCCACCGCTGCGGTTTTCCCCCAGGTTGCGGAGGTTTTCCACGGCCAGCCCCGGCGGCAGGTCGTGGAAGGCGTTGCGGTCGTCGCGTTCGCGGCGGCCGAGCACGGGCGAGTCGACGGTGACGACGAACGCCTTCACGCCCGCGGCCTCGGCGCGGCGCACGATCGCCTCGGTGAACTCCAGGTCCGGCTGCAGGTAGAGCTGGAACCACAGGCCCGGGTCCGGCGCGGCCTCGCGGGCCGCCGCGGCGATGTCCTCGATCGCCGTGGTCGCGGCCATGCTGACGACCATGATCGTGCCCGCCCGCGCCGCCGCCCGCGCGGTGGCGAGCTCGCCGTCGGGGTGCGCCAGCCGGTGGAACGCCGTGGGCGCGACGAGGATCGGCATCGAGGACGGCGTCCCGAGCAGCTCGATGCTCAGGTCCCGTTTGTCGCTGCCGCGCAGCACCCGGGGCACCAGCCGCAGTTCCTGGAACGCCGTTTCGTTCTCGCGCAAGGTGATCTCGTCCTGCGCGCCGCCCGCGAAGTAGTCGTAGTGGACCGGGTCGAGGCGGCCACGGGCCGCCGCCTCGAACTCCGCGATCGTGCGCATCAGAGCTCCCGCGTGAAGAACGCGGTCAGCGGCTCGACGTGCACCTCTTTGTCCCACTCGTTCTCGAGGTTCTCGGTGACGTGGTGGGTCGCGACCAGCTCGCCGCGGCGGTAGTGCCGGACGATCGGGTGCAGGTAGTGGCCTTCGCCGGAGTCGTTCGCCTTGTCCTGGGCGGCGCGCGCGACGAAGTCGAACGGGTCGATCTTGTCGTGGTCGGGACCGTAGTCGAGGGTGACGACGTAGGCGTCGGCCGGCGGGTCCTGGAGAACGCGGTCGACCGGCACCTCTTCGAGGTAGCGGGCGGTGTCGCCGTCCATGACCAGGACGTCGCCGAGGAAGCCGAACTGCTGGTACAGCGCGGAAGTCCGGTTGATCCGGGTGATCACCGCGTCGGTCAGCGCGTCCGGCTTGGCGGGCAGCTCGACGCTCGGCCACGGCGTGTCGTGGTGGCGTTCGTTCAGGACCTTGGCGAGTGCGCGGACGCCGTAGCGGAAGCCGTGGATGAACGCGCTGGTGGCCTTCTTGAAGTCGCGGACCTGCGTGATCGTGCCGGCGAAGTAGAGGCCGGGCACGTTCACCGACTCCCAGTCCGGGGTCTGCGCCGGGAAGCGGTCGTTGATGGTCAGCTCCGGGCGGCAGTCCTCGTCGAACAGCGACGCGTCGAACCGGAAGCCGGTGCAGCCGATCACGCGGTCGTAGCGGATCTCCTTGATCACCTCGTCGGCGCGGGCGAAGGCGAACTTGACGTGGTAGCCGTCGGCGTCTTTGCGGACTTCGCGCACGTCGCCGTCGAGGATCGCGTGCTGGAGCTTCAGCTGGTACATGTCGAGGATGCCGGCGTTGTACGCGCGGAGGTGGCCGACGAAGTGCGTGCGCCAGGCCAGCTTCACCGGCCGCGGCCCGCCGACGTGCACGACCGCGGCCGTCTCGATGAGGTTGTCCGCGGTCTCGAACGCCGAGTTCCCCTTGCCCAGCACGAGGACGCGCTGGCCGGTGAAGCTCTTCGGGTCGACGTCGACGTCCACGTACTGGTCGATCAGCTCGACGCCGGGGAACTGCGGGATGTAGGGCTTGGTGACGCCGGTGGCCATGATCAGCCGGCGCGCTTTGAATTCCTCGTCACCCGCCGTGAGGACGAAGATCTCCTGCTCGCGGCGGATGCGCGTCACCCGGGTGTCGTAGCGGACGTTCACTTTGTGCTTCGCCGCGTAGTCGGCGACGTAGCGGAGGAAGTCCGGGGCGTCCGGGAAGAGCTTGTCGCTGTAGCCGGTGAAGACGAGCTGGTCGTCGTCGCCGTCGGCGAGGATGGAGTTCCAGTCCATCCGCATGCGCAGCTCCGGGTCGCTGTACCCGGTGTGCTTCTTGTTGATGGAGATGAGGGTCCGGTGCCGGGGGAAGGTCTCGAAGAAGTGCCCGGGCGCGGAACCGGCTTCCAGCACCAGGTACCGGTGCCCGGCGTGGCCGAGGTGCTGCCCCAGCTGCAACCCGGCCGGCCCGGCCCCGACGACCAGATAATCGAGCACTTCCTCCGCCACGACGACCTCCTGGGGCTCGGCACCGACCGCATGATCGGCGCCGAGCCTGCTCCGGAGATCTCAGAAAAGCCTCAGAAGTAAGTTACTTCCCGCCCGCGGCTCGTGACCGAAGCCGGAACTCGCGTGATCCGCCGCGTAAGCCGCGTGATCAGAGCCGTAACTCGCGTGATCGAAGCCGTGACGGCCCCGATCACGCGAGTTGCGGTCTCAAGCACGCGAGTTACGGCCCGGATCACGCGAGTTACGGCCCGGATCACGCGAGTTCCGTGGTCACTTCCCGGCCGCGCGGGCGAGGCGCTCGGGGTAGCGCTCTCCCGCGATCGCGTCGGCCGGTGCGGCTGCCGCGATGGCGGCCAGGTCGTCCGCCGTCAGCTCCAGTGAAGCCGCCGCCACGTTCTCCTCGAGGTACTTGCGGCGCTTGGTGCCCGGGATCGGCACCACGTCCTCGCCCTGGGACTGGACCCACGCCAGCGCCAGCTGCCCGGCGGTGACGCCCTTGTCCGAGGCCAGCTCGCGCAGGGCCTCGACGATCGCCATGTTCCGCTCGAAGTTGCCCTCGGCGAAGCGCGGCAGGCCGCGGCGCATGTCGTCCTCCGGCAAGTCGGCGACCGACGTCACCGCGCCCGTCAGGAAACCGCGGCCCAGCGGCGAAAACGGGACGATCCCGATGCCGAGCTCCCGGCACGTGTCCAGGATTTCGCCTTCGATCCCCCGCGTCCACAGCGACCACTCGCTCTGCAACGCCGTCACCGGGTGCACCGCGTGCGCGGCCCGGATCGTCGCCGCGCTCGCCTCGGAAATCCCGGCGTACCGGATCTTCCCGGCCTCCACCAGCGAAGCCAGCGCACCCCAGGTCTCCTCGATCGGCGTGTCCGGGTCGACGCGGTGCTGGTAGTAGAGGTCGATGTGGTCGACGCCGAGGCGGCGCAGCGACTCGTCGCACGACTGCTTCACGTACTCGGCGTCACCACGAGCGCCCATCGCGCCGTCGTTCCACACGATGCCGAACTTCGTCGCGAGCACGACCTCGTCGCGGCGGCCGGCGATCGCGCGGCCGACCAGCTCCTCGTTGACGCCGTTGGCGTAGACGTTGGCCGTGTCGAGCAGCGTCACACCGAGCTCGAGCGCGCGGTGGATGGTCGCGATCGACTCCTCGTCGTTGTCGCGGACGCCGTAGGCCTGGCTCATCCCCATGCAGCCGAGCCCCTGGGCGCCGACTTCCAGGCCGCCCAGCTTCCTGTTCTTCACGCGGAAATCTCCTCCATACCGGGTTCCACGCCGAGCACCTTGCGCTCGACCTGGGCGTAGTTTTCGATCTTGTAGTCGAGGATGTCGAGACAGCCCTGCAGCTCCGCGATCCGCTCGGCGACCGACCGGCGCTGCTCCACCAGCAGGGCCTTGCGGCGGCCCGCGCTCGCGACACCGTGACGGCGCAGCGACGCGTACTCGCGCATGCTCTTGATGGGCATCCCGGTGGTGCGCAGCTTGGTCAGGAAACCCAGCCAGTTCAGGTCGTCGTCGGAATAGGCCCGGCGGCCCGCGGTGTCGCGTGCGGGCGGGTCGAGCAGTTTGATGCGCTCGTAGTACCGGAGGGTGTCGATGGACAGTCCGCTACGTCGCGCGGCTTCCGCTATCGAGTAGCTCATGGCCCGACAGTACGACCTGGAGTGCACTCCAGGTCAAATTCCGGCGCTGGCCTTCCATAACACCGTTCCGATACGCTGCGTACATGGCGCGACCACGCACGCACGACGAGGCGCTCCGGCTCAAGCTGCTCGACCGGGCCGGCGAGCTGCTCGCGGCCGACGGGCCCAAGGCGCTCTCGCTGCGCAAGCTGGCCGCCGACGCCGGGACGTCGACCACCGCCGTGTACTCGCTGTTCGGCAGCAAACCCGATCTGGTGAACGCCCTGTACACCGAGGGCTTCCGCCGCTTCGGCGCCCGGATGGCCGGGACGCCGCTGACCGGCGACGCCGTCGAGGACCTCGTCGCGCTCGGCAGCGCCTACCGCACGAGCGCGCTGGCCGACCCGCACCTCTACGGGATCATGTTCACCAAGTCCGTGCCCGGGTTCGAGCCGAACGAGGACGCCGAGAAGCTCGCCCGCGAAACGCTCAAGCCCCTGGAACGGATCATCCGCCGCGCCATCGCCGACGGCGTCTTCCTCGACGTCCCGCCCGAGACGGTCGCGGTCGGCTGCTGGGCCATCGTGCACGGCCTGGTGTCGCTGGAGCTGGCCGGCAACCTGCCGGAGGGGTTCGACGTCACCGGCTCCTACGAGCGGGCCCTGCGCGCGAACGCCTCCGGCTGGCTGCGGCCTCAGACCAGCGGCAACGTCCCGTCGTAGACGATCGCGCCTTTCGCGTCCCGCGCCACCACGTGGACCTTCGTTTCCGGGTCGATCTTGATGTTCGCGGGGGCCCACACGACGACCATGCCGTCCACGACGTGGGCCTCGGGGCTCGTCCCGCCCCCGAAGTCGACGATCGCCGTCGTCGCCGTCACGGGCAGGGCCGCGGCGAACGGACGGAGGGCCTTCCCCGGCGGGGCACCCGTCTGGGGATGGCCCAGGGTGTCGACCACCAAGGGGCGCACCGGCGGCGTCTGCGGTCCGGGGCCGTTGTCGAAGGCGCGGACCCGCGTCTTCCCCGGCCGCCGGTAGTCGGGCTCGGTCGTGCACACCACGAACCGGTCGCCGTGGCGGCCGAGGACCACCCGGTACTCGTCCGTCTCGAGCAGCGGCCCCGGCGCGTACGCCGCGGCATCGGGGATCGCCTCGACCTCCGCCGCCGCCAGGCAGTCGCCCAGCGCCCGGCCCGCGGCGGACGTCCGGTCGGTGGTCACCGGCCGGTCGACGACCGAAAGCAGGGGCGGCGGCGCTACGGGCAGCGTCTTCGCGTCCGGTTGCATCGGCTTGCCGATGGTGAGCGTCGTCCGCGCCGGGGCGCTCCGGGTCACCCCGACGAACTGGCGGGTGACCGGCGAGAAGGAGATGGTCTGCGACTGGTTCTCGCCGTCCTCGGTTCGCGAATCGAGAAACAGCCCGTCCCCATCGGGGGCGAGGATTCCGCCGACCATCCCGGTCGCGCTGTGCAGCAGCAGCCCCGTGCGCGTGTCCGGGGCGTAGGCGGGCGTGGCTTCCGGGTCCGACAACGTCACGGTCGTGTCGGTGGTCTCGCAGAACATCGGCTTGCCGGCGGCGGTCGCCGCGACCACCGAATCCGGCTGCAGGACGGTCGTGAACAGCGGGACCCATTCCTCGCGCGGGGGCACGCGGTCCGCCTTGCCCGCCGCCTGCACCGCAGCCCAGCAGCGGTCCAGGGACGAGGTCGCCACCTGCACGTCGAGGGTGAGGGGGTTGGGGACCTCCTCGCTCGGCGGCGGTTCCGGCGCGGGACCGGCCACGGGCTGCTGCCGGATCACCTGCGTCGCCACGATCGCGCCCGCGGCCAGCACGACGACGGCCGCGGCGGCGTACCAGACATGCGCCGGGCGGCGCTTCGCGATGCTTTGGCGGACTTCGGCGCGCAGCCGCATGCGGACGTCGTCGGGCAGCTCACGCCGGGGCGGCAAATTCAGGCCGTCGCTCATTTCCCTGCCTCCTTCAGCAACGTACGCAGTCGTGCGCGGGCCCGGGACAGGTGGGCGCGGACGGTGACCTCGGCGACCGTCAGCAACGCGGCCGCGTCGGCGACGCTCACGTCACCGAGCAGGCACAGCTCGACGACCTCCCGCTGCGCCTTCGGCAGCGTCCGGACGGCCTCGACGATCTCGCGCAGCCGCTGCTCGCCGTCGAGCCGCTCGGCCACCGCGTCAGCGTGGTCGGACACCACCGGCGGGTCCGGGATCTTCCGCAGCAGCCGTAGCCGTCTTCGAACCCCGCGGTATTCGTCCCGGGCCGCATTGGCGGCGACCGTGTAGAGCCACGGCAGGGCGCTGTCTCGCACCAGCGTGACGTCGGCGCGGCGGCGCCAGGCGGTCAGGAAGGTGTTCGAGGTCAGGTCCTCGGCCGCGCTCCACGAGCCCGTCAGGCGGTAGGCGTGGTTCCAGACGGCCTCCGCATGGCGTTCGAAGAGCTCGCTGAAGGCCACTTCGTCGCCTTCGGACGCCCGGTTCCACAGTGTCCGGTCACCCACCGGCGCCCCCGTCGCTTGACTGGTCACACCTCTCAGTGGCCGGCACGGGTCCGGATGTTGCGCGCAACTTCCGCGAACCGGACGGCCACTTCCGGTCGTGATCATGGAGCAGGTCCGGACGACGGACAACCTTCGCCTGCGGCTGCCGGCGGCCACGGCGTGCGTGTCGGCGGTGGTGTTCCTGCTGGCCCGGCCGCACCTCGTCGACGACACGTTCATCACGCTGTCCTACGCGCGGAACCTGGCGTTCCACGGGCACTGGGGCCTGCTGGCCGACGCGACGTCGAACTCCGCGACGTCACCGGCGAACGTCCTCGCCTTGGCGGCGTTGACGTTCGTGGTGCGTGACGCCGTCTTCGCGGCCGGGGTGCTGTACGTCCTGTGCCAGGTCGCGCTCGTCCTGGCCCTGCGCCGGCTCGGCACCGCCTTGCCGCGCTGGTTCCCGGCACTGGCGTTCGTGGCGCTGACGGTGAACCCGCTGCTGCTGTCGTCGATCGGCCTGGAAGTCGCGCTGGGAGCGGCGGTGCTCGGGTGGCTGGCCGTGTTCGCCGTCTCGCACCGGCCCCTGGCCTTCGGCCTTGCGGCGGGCGCCCTCGCGCTCGTGCGGCTGGACCTGCTGATCTTCGCGTTCGTCCTGGGGTTCTGCGTGCGCTCCGGACGTGCCGTGCTCGGGGCCGTGCTGGTCGCCCTGCCGTGGTTCGCCTTCAGCTGGGTCGTGCTCGGCGCGGCGGTGCCCGACACGGTCGTCATCAAGACGCTGCAGGGCGCGCAACGGACGTGGGGCGACTGGGATTTCGGCAACGGCCCGCTCTTCTACGCCCGGACCGCGTTGTGGACGACCGTGCTGTCGTTCCTGCCGACGGCGGTGGTGCCGCTCGCCTTCCGGCGGTCGCCCGAGCTGCGGCCGTTCGCGCTCTTGGCCGTGGGCGGGGCGCTGTACCACGGGACGTACGTGCTGCTGAACGTCCCGCCGTACCACTGGTACTACGGCCCGGGCATCACGACGGCGACGGTCTTCCTCTGCGCGTGGGCTTCGGGCCGGCTCGCCGTCGGCGGAGTGCTCGCGCTGGTGGCCGCTTCCGTCGTCGCGTACGCGGCCCCGGGACTGCCGCGCGTGTTCGCGCCGCTGACGTCCAACTACGCCTCGACGGCGAAGTACACCGAGATCGGCCGCGACCTCCGCGCGCTGGCCGGGTCGCGTGTGATCGGCAGCGCCGGGGAGATCGGCGTGCTGGCCTACACGTGCGAGTGCGCGATCGTCGACGTCTTCGCCGACCGGGGCCTGCTTCCCGCGGCCATCGAAGCCCGCGGCGCGGGGAACCGGTGGGTCCGCGCGGCGCTGCGGGTCGATTACGCGTTCTTCGACTTCGGCGTCCGGCCACGCCGGCCCGACCTGGTGCTCCGGCGGTTGCCCGTCCCGCCGCCGGACGCGCTCGCGCACTGGACGCTCGGCGCCCCGACACTCGGGCCGCAGGAGCTCTACTTGGTGCCGGTCTGAGGAAGCTCCGGCTCGACCGCGAACGTCGCGCCTTCCAGGTCGAACTCGTGCTTGCTGTGCTCGAACACGACCTCGGCGGCGAACGTGGTGTGGTGGAACCGCATGCCACCCTCCGACCGCGTCCGCGCGAAGCGGGCAACGCCCTCGAAGCGCGCCCAGGAGAAGTACGCGCCTTCGGCGAAAACCGACCGGTCGAAGTTCGCCAGCTCGGTGAAACGGGTGCCGTAGAAGCCGGTCTTCTGCGCGAAGGTCGTCCCCCGCATGTGCACCGAGCCGATGAACGTCGCGTGGCTGAAGTCCGCCACCACCACCTCGCAGCCGCTGAGGCGGAAGTCGACCAGGTTCGCGCGCTGCAGGTCGATCGACATGCCCGGCCAGAACGCCGGGTGGTCCGCCGCGAGGTGGGTCTTCAGCAGTTCCTGCGCGGCGAGGCGGACCTGAAGCTCGGCGGCGTCGTAGTCGACGTCCTCGTCCGCGCGCCGGACCGCGTCCGCGCCGCGGATGCCCTTTTTCGGGCTGTGGAAGGGCATCCGCAGGTAGGCGCACAGCACGTTCACGATCGTCTGGCGCTGCTTCGGGTTGTCCTGCCCGAGCCGCTCCAGCGCGTACAGCCCGCCGAGCCGGACCGGAGCCTTCTCGCTGCCCAGCTGCTCGACGGCCTTCGTGTACAGCTCGGTGACCCGCCGCTCCTCCAGGTCCCGTTCGGTGACGGACGCGACGCGGGTCGTCTCGGCCAGCTGCAGCTCCAGTGTGCGCTGGCGGCGCGTCGCGAGCCACAGCGCGAACACGCCGCCCGCGGCCGCGCCGACGCCGAACGCCGTCTTGACCGCGTCGATCCGGACCGGCGCGTCCGGCCGCCCGGACCAGGCCAGGAACAGCCAGAGCAGCGCCCCGGTGACGGCGGCGACCGCGACGGCGGTCACGGCGATCCACCGCCACTTCAGGACCGGCACCGGCTCAGACGGCGCCGTACTGGCGGTCACCCGCGTCGCCGAGACCCGGGACGATGAAGCCCGAGTCGTTGAGGCGCTCGTCGATGCTCGCCGTGACCACCCGGACCGGCAGGCCCGTCTTCTCCAGGTGCGCCAAGCCCTCCGGCGCCGCGAGCGCGCAGATCGCCGTCACGTCGTCGGCGCCGCGGTCGGTGAGCAGGCGGATCGTGTACTCCATCGAGCCGCCGGTGGCGAGCATCGGGTCGAGCACCAGCACCGGCCGGTCGGCGAGCGATTCCGGCAGGGACTCCAGGTACGGCGTCGGCTTGAGCGTCTCCTCGTCGCGCGCCAGGCCGACGAAGCCCATCTGCGCGTCCGGGATCAGCTTGTGCGCCTGGTCGGCCATGCCCAGCCCGGCGCGCAGCACCGGCACCAGCAGCGGCGGCTTGGCCAGCTTGTAGCCGTCGGTGCGGGCGACCGGCGTGTGGATCTTCTCGATCTTCACCGGCACGGCGCGGGTGGCTTCGTAGACCAGCATGACGGTCAGCTCGTGCAGCGCGGCCCGGAACGCGGCGCTGTCGGTGCGCGCGTCGCGCATCGTGGAGAGCCGGGCCTTCGCGAGGGGGTGGTCGACGACGTGCACATCCATGCGGGTCAATCTAGCCGTTTCGCGAAGCTCTTCACCCAGCCGCGCTGCCAGGGCGTTTCGACGGCTCGCTCGTGGTAGTGCTGCCTGGTCCAGGCGACGGCCCGGTCGGCGGGGACGCCGGAGAGGATCGCCAGGCAGGCCATCACCGTCCCGGTCCGTCCCGCGCCGCCGTAACAGGCGACCTCGACGGTCTCGGTCTTCGCCCGTTCGTGGAGGGCCTTGATCTGGCGACGGGCGTCCGCGGGGCTCGTGGGGAGCAGGAAATCGGGCCAGGTGACCCATTCGTGCGGCCACGTGATGCCTCCGCCGTGCTTGCGCCGAAGCCGGCTCGTCCCCAGGTAGAGCCCGAAATCGGGCTCGGGTCCGTCGAGGCGGGGGCGCGCCAGGCCACGCCCGTGTACGCGGGTGCCGTCCGGAAACTCGACCATGGGCCCAGTGTCCTCCGGAAGATGGACACGCAGGGTGGTTTTCGCCGATAGGCTGCGCCGGGTGAGCGAACTGACGCCCGACCAGATGCGGGCTTCCGACGCGGACCGCGAACGCGTCGCCCAGGTGCTGCACAACGCCCTCTCGGAGGGCCGGATCACGGTCAACGAGCTGGAAGAACGGCTCACGACGGTCTACGCGGCGAAAACCCTCGGCGAGCTGAAGCCGGTGACGGCGGACCTGCCGACGTCGTCCGCGGCCGTCGAGCCGGCGACCACGCGGGCCCTGGGCTTCCCGGACCAGCGCATCGGCGGTCACCCGGGCTCCCCGGTGTCGATCGGCGTGCTGTCCGGCGCGGTCCGCAAGGGCAGCTGGGTCCTGCCCCCGCAGCACAACAGCTTCGCGTTCTGGGGCGGCGCGGAGATCGACCTGCGGCAGGCTCGGTTCGCGGACAAGCACTGCACGATCACCGCGGTGGCGATCATGGGCGGCATCCAGATCACCGTCCCGGACGACGTCAACGTGGACGTCACGGGCCTCGGCCTGATGGGCGGGTTCGTGCTGGAGGACAAGTCGGGCGCACCCCCGGCCCCGCCGACGGCCCCGACGGTGAAGATCAACGGCCTGGCGTTCTGGGGCGGGGTCGTGGTGTACCGGAAACCGGCTCGGCGGACCGAGCCACCGCAGATCGAAGGGGACTGACGTCATGCGCACTTTCACCCGGATCGTCGTGGCCGGCCTGTTCGCCTCGGCCGCCGTCCTGACCGCCGTCCCCGCCTCCGCGGCCCAGCCCGCCTGGTGCTCGGACAGCGACTCGCCCTGCACCGCGCCGGCTCCGCTCGCCGCCACGCCCGACGGCTGGTGCGTGCTTCCCGGCACGGACATCTGCCGTCGATATTGACACTCATCACCTGAAGCGTCACACCGGGTGACTCACCTCCGGCCGCCGCGCTGTCGGGACCGCGCTGCCGGACCCGCCGCCTAGACTCAGGCGCATGACAGCCACGACCAGCACGTCAGCGGCGCCGGCCACCCCGGCACCGCTGGTGGACGCGACTCGCGACGACGCGAGCCTGCGCCGCTTCCTGCTCGGGCTGCCCGGTGTCGACCAGGTCGGCGTCGAGCAGCGCGCGGCGGGCCTCGGCACGCGCAGCATCAAGAAGGACGCCAAGCGGTGGGCCATCGACACCGCCATCTCCATGGTCGACCTGACCACCCTGGAGGGCGCCGACACCCGCGGCAAGGTCCGGGCGCTGGCCGCGAAGGCCGTCCGGCCCGATCCGGACCGCCAGGACACCCCGCGCGTCGCCGCTGTCTGCGTCTACCCGGACATGGTCGCCACCGCCGTCGAAGCGCTGAAGGGTAGCGGCGTGCACGTCGCGAGCGTCGCCACCGGCTTCCCGGCCGGGCGCACTTCGCGGGAGATCAAGCTGGCCGACACCAAGATCGCCGTCGAGGCCGGCGCGCACGAAGTCGACATGGTGATCGACCGCGGCGCCTTCCTCGAGGGCCGGTACATGGACGTCTTCGAGGAGATCCAGGCCATCAAGGCCGCCTGCGGCGACGCCCACCTGAAGGTCATCCTCGAGACCGGCGAGCTGGCGACCTACGACAACGTGCGGCGCGCGTCGTGGCTGGCGCTGCTGGCCGGCGGCGACTTCATCAAGACGTCCACCGGCAAGGTCTCCCCCGCCGCGACGCTGCCGGTCACCCACATCATGCTGCAGGCGGTCCACGACTGGCACCGGCAGACCGGCGAGCTGCGCGGCGTCAAGCCCGCGGGCGGCATCCGGACGACGAAGGACGCGATCAAGTACCTGGTCGCCGTGCACGAGGTCGCCGGCGAGCCGTGGCTGACCCCGGACCTGTTCCGCTTCGGCGCGTCCAGCCTGCTCAACGACCTGCTGCTGCAGCGCCGCACCCAGGTGGACGGCCACTACAGCGGCCCCGACTACGTGACGGTGGACTGATGCCTGTTTTCGAGTACGCACCGGCGCCGGAATCGCGCGCCATCGCGAATCTGAAGGATTCCTACAAGCCCTTCGTCAACGGCGAGTTCGTCGACGGCTCGGGTGAGCCGCTCAAGACGATCAACCCGGCCACCGAAGAGGTCCTGGCCGAGGTCGGCACCGCGTCCAAGTCCGATGTGGACACCGCGGTCAAGGCCGCGCGCAAGGCCTACACCAGCGTCTGGGCCAAGATGCCGGGCACCGAGCGAGCCAAGTACCTCTTCCGGATCGCGCGGCTGATCCAGGAGCGTTCGCGCGAGCTGGCCGTGCTGGAGAGCCTCGACAACGGCAAGCCGATCAAGGAGTCGCGCGACTCCGACGTCCCGACGGCGGCCGCGCACTTCTTCTACCACGCCGGCTGGGCGGACAAGCTGGAGTACGCGGGCTACGGCGCGAACCCGCGGCCGCTGGGCGTCGCGGGCCAGATCATCCCGTGGAACTTCCCGCTGCTGATGCTGGCTTGGAAGATCGCCCCGGCGCTGGCCACCGGCAACACGGTGGTGTTGAAGCCGGCCGAGACGACGCCGTTGACCGCGCTGGTCTTCGCGGAGATCTGCCAGCAGGCGGAGCTGCCGCCGGGCGTGGTCAACATCCTCCCCGGCGCCGGGGACATCGGCGCGTCCCTGGTGGAACACGGTGACATCGACAAGATCGCCTTCACCGGCTCGACCGAGGTCGGCAAGGCGATCCAGCGCCAGGTGGCGGGCACGGCGAAGAAGCTGACGCTGGAGCTGGGCGGCAAGGCGGCGAACATCGTCTTCGAGGACGCGCCGCTCGACCAGGCCGTCGAGGGCATCGTCAACGGCATCTTCTTCAACCAGGGGCACGTCTGCTGCGCGGGCTCGCGGCTGCTGGTCCAGGAGTCGATCGCCGAAGAGGTGCTGGAGAAGCTGCACCACCGCGTCTCGACGCTGCGGATCGGCGACCCGCTGGACAAGAACACCGACATCGGCGCGATCAACTCCGCCGAGCAGCTGGCCAAGATCCGCGGGCTCGTCGAAGCCGGGGACGCCGAGGGGGCGCAGCGCTGGACCAGCCCGTGCCCGGTCCCGGACCGCGGGTTCTTCTTCGCGCCGACGGTGTTCGCGAACGTCCACCAGTCGATGCGGATCGCCCGCGAGGAGATCTTCGGGCCGGTGCTGTCGGTGCTGACGTTCCGCACGCCGGACGAGGCCGTCGCGAAGGCGAACAACACCCCGTACGGGCTTTCGGCGGGTATCTGGACCGAAAAGGGCTCCCGGATCCTGTGGATGGCGAACCAGCTGCGCGCCGGCGTGGTCTGGGCCAACACCTTCAACCGCTTCGACCCCACCGCCCCCTTCGGCGGCTACCAGGAATCCGGCTTCGGGCGCGAAGGCGGCCGCACCGGGCTGGAGGCGTACCTGAATGTCTGACCGAATTTCCGTCGCCAAGACGTACAAGCTGTACGTCGGCGGCAAGTTCCCGCGCTCGGAGTCCGGCCGGGTGTACCCGGTGACGGACGCGAAGGGCAAGTTCCTGGCGAACGCGGCGCACGCGTCCCGCAAGGACGTCCGCGACGCGGTGGTGGCCGCGCGCAAGGCGTTCCCCGGCTGGTCGGCGGCGACGGCGTACAACCGCGGCCAGGTGCTCTACCGGGTGGCCGAGGTCCTGGAGGGCCGCCGCGACCAGTTCATCGCCGAGGTTTCCGCGTCCGAAGGCCTGGCCGCGAAGAAGGCCGAGTCCACAGTGGACGCGGCGATCGACCGCTGGGTCTGGTACGCGGGCTGGACGGACAAGATCGCTTCCGTGCTGGGTTCGGCCAACCCGGTGGCGGGCCCGTACTTCTCCTTCACCGTCCCGGAGCCGACCGGCGTGGTGGGCGTCCTGGCGCCGCAGAGCTCGTCGTTGCTGGGCCTGGTCGAGGTCCTGGCCCCGGTCCTGGCGACGGGCTCGACGGCGGTGGTGGTCTCGAGCGCGGAGCGGCCGTTGCCGGCGATCACGCTGTCGGAGGTCCTGGCGACGTCGGACGTCCCGGGCGGTGTGGCGAACATCCTCACGGGCCACGCGGCCGAGCTGGGGCCCTGGCTCGCTTCCCACGGCGACGTCAACGCCCTGGACCCGACGGGAGCCGCCCCGGCGGACCGCCCGGGCCTGGCGCGCGAAGCGGCGAACACGGTGAAGCGGGTGCTGACGGTCCCGGAGGCGGAACCGGACTGGACCACGGCCCCCGACCTCACGCGGCTGCGGCGGTACCTGGAGGCCAAGACGGTCTGGCACCCGCTGGGCGTCTGAGGCCACGAGCGGAGGCCACCACCCGAAGCCGGGTGGTGGCCTTCATTCTTGTTCAGCCACTGCTGCAGTTCGACCCGGGCCGGCCGGCCGACCACCTGGCCGGCCCGGCCGACCTCTTCGACACGGCTTGGCCGATCCCGTTCGGCCCGGTGGTCCGCAGCGACGCCACCGAACAGTCCGCCGCGACCCTGGGGCGCCCACCTGGCCTACCTGGCCACCCGCGCCGCGGCTTGACGCTAGCTCATCGTCACCGAGAAGTCCGACAGCGTGAACCGGGCCTTGCCGCCGCCGGTCGAGCAGAACTCGATGCCGTAGCCGATCTGGTTGACCGTCGGGTTCGGCGGGAGCAGGCCCTTGCCGATCGCCCACGCGATCATCGCCTTCAGGTCCACACTGCCCGAATACTGCGTCGAGCGGGACACGAACGCCACGTACCCCTCGTCGTCCGCCCAGACGTCGTACGTGAAGCCGCCCGCCACGTACGTCGTCAGCTTGTCGCCCGCCGGGAGCTGCTTGCGGTTCTCCGTCCAGACCATCAGCTCGCTGACGCCGGCGCCGTTGCCCACGCCGTTCAGCCAGAGGTCGTAGGCCACGTCGTAGACGCCGGTGCCCGGGCCGCGACCGGCGAAGGTGGATTTTATCACCGAATAGTCGTTGAACGGTTTTCCGTTCTGGTTGTTGATGTCCTTGTGTACGTTCGGATAGGTTTTCACCGACGTCGAATCGGGCTGGGTGGATTCGACGTACCAGTTGTCGTACGCGCACGCCCGCAACGTTTCCGGGCCCGCTTCCCCGGCGTTCCACATGTTGTTGTGGACGTAGTAGCCGCCGTCGGACCAGCCGCCGTCGGGGTCGCTGGTGGTGAACTCCGGCGTGCGGCAGCTCCGGACCGCCGTGGTCGACGGCGGCGGTGGAGCCGACGGAGGCGCAGGTCGAGACGTCGAAGACGCCGGCGGCGAAGAAGAAGCAGGGGCCGTCACCGAAGAAGACGCGGGCGACGGCGCCGGCAGCGAAGCCGACGCGGCCGCCACGCCGTCGACGGATGCGCCGCCGCACCCGGAGAGCACCGGGAAGGAAATGGCCAACAACACGGCCAGCATTCTTCGTCGCATTTTCCCGCCCGTAGCTGCAATTGCCGGCAGAACGAGGCGGACCCTAACACGGAAATGGGCGAATCATTCGGGGTCGAGGTCGCCCGACGTGATCGGCCGGCCGGGCAGCGGGGAACCCGGCCGCGCACTGAGGCCGTCGATCATGATGCCGACGCACCGGCGGGCCGCCATCTCCGCGACCTCCGGCGCCTTCGCGCGCATCTGCCGCAGCAGCGTCGCCAGCAGGATCGCGATGTCGCCGGACCCGACGTCCTCGCGGAGCCTGCCCTCGGCCTTCGCCCCGTCGACCAAGCCGTCGAGGACCACCAGGATCTCGTCGCGCAGCCGGCGGACCTCCGGGTCGTTCTTCATGATCACCAGCGCCCGGTGCGACACCATGGCCAGCTGCACGCTCAGCTGCAGCGCCACCGAGTGGCGCAGCAGGCGCTCCAGCGCGCGCCACGACGACGTCTCCTCGGCGGCGATCGCACGGGCGTCGATCAGCACCCGTTCGAAGTTGTCCATCGCGACCGCGCGGACCAGCGCGTCGCGGTCCGGGAACCGGCGGTAGAGCGTGCCGACGCCGACGCCGGCCGCGCGGGCGATCTCCTCCATCGGCACCTCGGGACCGGAAGCGGCGAAGATGCTCTTCGCGGCGGCCAGGATCTGGTCGCGGTTGCGCCGCGCGTCCGCCCGCAGGGTGGTCTCGGGGTCTGCCGTCATGCCGTTCGCCTTCCGCTGAATCGCGCGGGGTGATTCTCGCACGGTCAGCAGGCCACGCACCGCCCGCGCGAATGGGTAGCGGGCACCTAGTGGACGACTTCCTTCCGCTTCGGTACCTTGGACAGAGAACCGGAATGTAATCCTCCGCATACTTTCCGTCCGATTTAGGGGTCCGAAATGACTGATCTGGCCGAGCCCGCGACCCGGGACGACACCTTTCCGCTGGCCCGCACCTGCCCGTTCGCCCCGCCGCCGGCGTACGAGAAGCTCCGCGAGGCGGGGCCGGTCCACCGCGTCACGCTGCAGTCCGGCCAGGAGGCCTGGGCCGTGACGCGCCTCGAGGACGTCCGGACCGTGCTGAACGACCCGCGGTTCAGCTCCGACCGGTTCAACCCCGGCTTCCCGATCCTGACCCGGGAGGGACGTCCGCAGCGCCGCCGCTTCACCGCGTCGCTGATCAACATGGACCCCCCGGAGCACGGCGCCGCCCGCCGCGAGGTCGTCGGCGAGTTCACCGTCAAGCGCATGAAGGCGCTGCAGCCGCGGATCCAGCAGATCGTCGACGAGCACATCGACGCGATGCTGGCCGGCTCCAAGCCCGCCGACCTGGTCTCCGCGCTGAGCCTGCCGGTGCCGTCGCTGGTCATCTGCGAGCAGCTCGGCGTCCCGTACGCCGAGCACCACTTCTTCCAGTCGCGCAGCTCCACCCTGCTGAACCGGGAGGTGACGCAGGAAGCGCGGATGCAGGCCGTCGAAGAGATGCAGAACTACCTCGACGAGCTGGTCACCACGAAGGAGGCGAACCCGACCGACGACCTGCTCGGCCGCCAGATCCTCAAGCAGCGCGAAGAGCACGGCGACGTCGCGCACGACGAGCTCGTCTCGCTCGCCTTCCTGCTGCTCCTCGCCGGGCACGAGACGACGGCGAACATGATCTCGCTCGGCACCGTCGCGCTCCTGGAGAACCCGGACCAGCTGGAGATCATCAAGAACGACCCCGGCAAGACCCTCGACGCCGTCGAGGAGCTGCTGCGGTACTTCACCATCGCCGAGTTCGCGACCTCGCGCGTCGCCACGGAGGACGTCGAGATCGGCGGGCAGCTGATCCGCGAAGGCGAGGGCGTGCTGGGGCTGAGCTACTCCGGCAACCGCGACGAAACCGCGTTCGAGAACGCCGACGCGCTCGACCTCGAGCGTGGCGCGCGCCACCACGTCGCCTTCGGCTTCGGCCCGCACCAGTGCCTCGGCCAGAACCTCGCCCGGATGGAACTGCAGATCGTCTTCGACACGCTCTTCCGCCGCATCCCGGACCTCAAGCTGGCCGCCCCGGTGGACCAGCTGCCGTTCAAGCACGACTCGTCGATCTTCGGCCTCTACTGCCTGCCCGTGACCTGGTGAGGGAGACGTCATGACCGCGGTCCACGAATTCCCGATGACGCGCACGTGCCCGTTCGCCCCGCCGCCGGCGTACGCCGAGATCCGCGACGAGGACCCGGTCACCCGGGTGGGGCTGCCCGACGGCAGGCAGGCCTGGGTGGTCAGCCGGCACGAAGACGTTCGGACCGTGCTGAACGACCGGCGGTTCAGCGCCGACCGGCAGCACCCGGACTTCCCGCAGCTGGTGCCGGGGTTCCGGCGGCCGGACGACGAGCGCACCATGATCACCATGGACGCGCCCGAGCACGGCCCGGCCCGCAAGGCCGTGCTCGGCGAGTTCACCGTGCGCCGGATGGAGGCGCTGCGGCCGCGGATCCAGGAGATCGTCGACGAGCGGATCGACGCGCTGCTGGCCGGCCCGAAGCCGGGTGACCTGGTCGAGACGCTCTCGCTGCCGGTGCCGTCGCTGGTCATCTGCGAGATGCTCGGCGTGCCGTACGCCGACCACGACTTCTTCCAGACCCACACGGCGAAGCTGATCAAGCGCGACACGCCCCCGGAGCAGCGGCGGGCGGCAGTCGACGCGGTGCGCGAGTACATGAGCGACCTCATCGCCGGAAAGGAGCCGAACCCGCCGGACGACCTGCTCGGGCGGCAGATCGTCAAGCTGCGCGAAGAGGGCACCTACCGGCGGGCGGCGCTGGCCGCGACCGGGTTCCTGCTGCTCGTCGCCGGACACGAGACGACGGCGAACATGATCTCGCTGGGCACCGTCGGGCTGCTGGAGAACCCGGACCAGCTGGCCCTGGTCCGGGACGACCCGGGCAAGACGCTCGACGCCGTCGAGGAGCTGCTGCGGTACTTCACCATCGTCGACGCCGCCACGGCGCGGCTGTGCGTCGAGGACGTCGAGGTCGGCGGGCAGCTGATCCGGGCCGGCGAAGGCGTGCTGGCGCTGGGCTACGCGGCCAACCGCGACGGAACCGCGTTCGAAAACCCCGACGACCTGGACATCGAGCGCGGCGCGCGCCACCACGTCGCCTTCGGCTTCGGCCCGCACCAGTGCCTCGGCCAGAACCTCGCCCGGATGGAACTGCAGATCGTCTTCGACACGCTCTTCCGCCGGATTCCCGGTTTGAAGCTGGCCGCGCCGGTCGACGACCTGCCGTTCAAGGACGACGCGGCCATCTACGGCCTGTACCGGCTGCCGGTGACCTGGTAGAGACGAACTGCCAAACCACCACAGGAGAAGAGGACCATGAAGATCATCGCGGACACCGGCAAGTGCGTCGGCGCCGGCCAGTGCGTACTCACCGAGCCCTCGCTGTTCGACCAGAGCGAGGAGGACGGCACGGTCATCGTGCTCGACGACCAGCCGCAGGGCGAGCTGGTCGAGAAGGCCCGTGAAGCGGTGCACGTCTGCCCGAGCCAGGCCCTCTCCCTCCAGGAGTGATACAGCGGCGAAGGCCACCTCGAGCC
>NZ_JBHVXZ010000142.1:0-23496 GCF_042881395.1 Amycolatopsis sp. NPDC058278
GCGCGGTGGCGCTGACCGTCGGCCCGATGGTGGTCTCGCTGTACCTGTCGTTCACCGACTACGACATGTTCACCTCGCCGAAGTGGGTCGGGTTCGGCAACTTCGCGCACATGTTCACCGGCGACGACCGCTACTTGCAGTCGGTGAAGGTCACGCTGATCTACGTGCTGGTCTCGGTGCCGCTGAAGCTGACGGTGTCGCTGCTGGTGGCGATGCTGCTCAACACCCGCCGCGGCGCGAACGGCTTCTACCGGGCGGCGTTCTACGCGCCTTCGCTGCTCGGCGCGAGCGTCGCGGCGGCGCTGGTCTGGCGGGCGCTGTTCATGGGCGGCGGCCCGGTGAACGAGGTGCTGGCGTTCTTCGGCTGGCACACCCCGAGCTGGGTCGACGACCCGCAGTTCAGCCTCGCCTCGATCGTGCTGCTGGGCGTCTGGCAGTTCGGCGCGCCGATGGTGATCTTCCTGGCCGGGCTCAAGCAGATCCCGGCGGAGCTGCACGAGGCGGCGGCGATCGACGGCGCGGGCGCGTTCCGCCGGTTCCGGCACATCACACTGCCCATGCTGTCGCCGGTGATCTTCTTCAACCTGGTGATGGAGGCGATCCACGCCTTCCAGGCGTTCACCCCGGCGTTCGTCATCGGCGGCGGCCGCGGCGGGCCGGCCGACGCGGACCTGTTCTACACGCTCTACCTGTTCGAGGTCGGCTTCCAGGACTTCCGGATGGGCTACGCGTCGGCGATGGCCTGGGTGCTGCTGGTCGTGATCGCCATCGTGACGGCGATCGTCTTTCGGACGGCCAAGCTCTGGGTGTTCTACGACGACGCAGGGGACAGCAAATGACCGCATTGCCGCGCACGGCGCGGTCCTTCGGCTGGCACGTGCTGTGCCTGGTCATCGTCGCCGTGGTGCTCTACCCGCTGGTGTGGCTGGCGTTCGCGTCGGTCAAGCCGCCGGACGAGATCCTGTCCCGGCTGGCACTGCTGCCGACCCGGTTCGTCTTCGACGGCTACACGAAGGGCTGGGAAGGAGCGGCGGACGTCGGGTTCGGCCGCTTCTTCCTCAACTCGTTCCTGGTGGCCGGCCTGTCGGTGGCGGCGAACGTGCTGTCGTGCTCGCTGGCCGCGTTCGCCTTCGCCCGGCTGAAGTTCCGGTTCCGGGGCGCGCTGTTCGCGTTCATGATCACGACGCTGATGCTGCCTTACCACGTCACGCTGATCCCGCAGTACGTGATCTTCCAGCAGGCCGGGCTGGTCAACACCTTCGTGCCGCTGATCCTGCCGAAGCTGCTGGCCACCGAGGCGTTCTTCGTGTTCCTCATCGTCCAGTTCATGCGGGGCATCCCGCGTGAACTCGACGAGGCGGCCACCATCGACGGCTGCTCGGTCTACCGCACGTTCTGGCACGTCGTGCTGCCGCTGTCGAAACCGGCGCTGGTGACGACGTCGATCTTCACGTTCATCTGGACGTGGAACGACTTCTTCACGCAGATGGTGTACCTGAACGACACGGAGAAGTTCACCGTGCCGCTGGGCTTGCGGCTGTTCGTCGACACCAGCAGCGAGTCGAACTTCGGCGCGATGTTCGCGATGTCCGCGCTCGCGCTCGTCCCGATCGTGCTGTTCTTCCTCGCCTTCCAGCGCCTGCTGGTCGAAGGCGTCAGCACCAGCGGCCTGAAGGGGTGAACGGATGCGGACGCTGAAGCGATCAGCAGAGTGGCGAACCGGGCTCGGTGACTTTTCGGACTGCCTGCTGGCGGGGCTGCTCGTCGCGCTGGCGTCGGTACCGGTGGTGACGGCGGCCCCGGCACTCGTGGCGGGCTGCCGGGTCCTCGACCGGACCCGGCGCGACCTCGGTAGTCCATTGTGGACAACCTTCTGGGCGGACTTCCGCGAGGCCGCGCGGGGCGGGGTGCTCTTCGGGGTGGGGTGCCTGGCGGCGGTGGTGGTGTTCGCGGTGGACCTCGAGGTGGTGGCGTCGATGCCGGGAGCGGGCGTGCTGAAGCCGGCGTTGTGGGTGCTGGCGGTGGCGGGCGTGGTGGTGGCGGTGCGGACCTGCGAGGTGGTGGCCACCGGCGGCCCGGCCGGCCGCGAAGGGGTGGCGGCCGCGGAGACCGCCGCCGGCGGCCCGGCCTGGCGCCGGGCGATCGTCACGGCGGCGCGCGAAACCGCTGCCTCGCCGCGAAGCGCGTTGCTCGTTGCCGCGGCGCTGGCCGTGTCCGCCCTGCTCGTCTGGATGCTGCCCATCCTCGCCCTCGTGGTGGCCGGGCCCCTCGCCCTGGCCGCGGTCGCGACCGGCGGCCGCCGATGACGCCGGAGGTGGTCGTCTTCGGCACGGCCGGCTACGCGGCTCAGCACCTGCGCCGCGCCCGTGCCCTGCACGATCGCGGCGACCTGGTGCTGGCCGGTGCCTGCGACATCCGCGAACCCTCCGAAGAAGCCCGCGCCCTGCTGCCCGACGGAGCGGTGATCACCCGGGACGCGGCCGAACTGCTCGCCCGCACGACCCCGGACATCGCCGTCGTGGCGACCCCGCCGCACACCCACCTGCCGCTGGCGAAACTCGCGCTCGCAGCCGGCTGCCACCTGCTCGTCGAGAAACCACCCGTGCTCGACCTCGCGGCCTTCGGCGAACTCACTGCGCTGACCCGCGGCCGTGCCTGCCAGACCGGGTTCCAGAGCTTCGGCTCAGCGGCGATCCCCGTCGTGCGGGCGGCGATCGAAGCGGGGGAGATCGGCACGGTCACCGGGATCGCGGCCGCCGGGGCGTGGATCCGGCGGGACCGGTACTTCGCCCGCGCCGAGTGGGCCGGCCGCCGCCGGGTCGGCGGGCAACCGGTCGTGGACGGGGCGCTGACCAACCCGTTCGCCCACGCGGTCGCGACCGCCCTGCTGGTCAACGGCACCGCCGAGGTCCTGCCGGAGCGGACCGCAGTCGAGCTGTACCGGGCCAGGGACATCGAGTCGGACGACACCGCCTGCGCGCGGCTGAGCTTCGCCGGGGCTCCGGACGTCGTCGTCGCGGCCACGCTCGACGCCGAGGCCGACCACGACCCCTACGTGCTGGTCCACGGCACCGAAGGCCGGATCCGCTGGCACTACAAGACCGACCTCGTGGTCGTGCGTGACTCGGAAACACCGGTCGGGCCGCCCCGGGACCTGCTGGCCAACCTCGTCGCGCACGTCCGTGACGGCGAGCCGCTGCTGGCTCCGCTGGCCGCGACCCGCGCGTTCACCGCGCTGGTGGAAGCGGTCCGCGACGCCCCGGAACCGCTGCCGCTGCCTGCCGAATGGGTCCAGGCCGTGGACACCGGGCCCGACCGGCACTTCGTCGTGCCGGGCGTCGATCGCGACGTCGACACCGCGGCCGAGCGGCTCGCGCTCTTCTCCGAACTCGCCCTGCCCTGGACCGGCGCCGCTACGCGCGCCTGAAAGAGAGGTGATGGCGGTGCGTCGCCACGCGATCGTCGGCCTGGGCTCCCGGGCCCAGCTGTTCGCCCGGGCACTGGCCGCGTCGCCGCGGGCCGAGCTCGCGGCTTTCTGCGACCACAACGAGACCCGCATGCGGGTGCACAACGACTGGCTCGGCATGGAGATCCCCGGCTACCGGCCGGACGACTTCACCGCCATGCTGGCGAAGGAACGCATCGACGTCGTCGTGGTGTGCACCCCCGACCACACGCACGCGGACTACGTCGTCGCCGCGCTGGTGGCCGGCTGCGACGTCGTCACGGAGAAGCCCATGACGACCGACGTCGAGGGCGCGCGGCGGATCCTGGCGGCCCGGCGCGAGACGGGCCGCTCGGTGCGCGTCGCCTTCAACTACCGGTACAACCCGGTGCACCGCCGGGTGCGGGAGCTGCTGGCCGGCGGCGCGATCGGGGAGGTCGGCTCGGTCGAGTTCAGCTGGCTGCTCGACACCGCGCACGGCGCCGATTACTTCCGCCGCTGGCACCGGGACAAAGCGAACTCCGGCGGCCTGCTCGTCCACAAGTCCGGCCACCACTTCGACCTGGTCAACTGGTGGCTCGGCAGCGGCCCCGAAACGGTGTTCGCGCTGGGCCGGCTGTTCTTCTACGGCGACGAAAACGGCCGCCGCCACCGCAGTGCCGGCGACCGGTTCGCGCTGGACCTCGAAGCCTCACCCAAGCTGCGCGCGCTCTACCTCGACGCCGAGCGTGAAGACGGGTACGTCCGGAACCAGGACGTGTTCGCGCCCGGCGTCACCATCGAAGACGACCTGTCGGTGCTCGTGCGCCACCACGGAGGGGCGGTGCTGAACTACCACCTGCACGCGTATTCGCCGCGGGAGGGCTACCGCGTCGCGTTCTCCGGCAGCGAAGGCCGGCTGGAGCTGGACGTCCGCGAGAACGAGTACGCGTCCGGCGCCGAGCCGGTGCCGAAGCGGGCGCGGGCCCGGCTGACCGTGCAACGGCACTGGGAACCGCCGGAAGCCGTGTTCGACGGACTCCTCGGCGACGGGCACGGCGGCGGCGACGAGCGGATGCTGGCCGAACTGCTCGGCGACGCCGAACCGGACCCGCTCGGCTGCGCGGCCGACCACGACGCCGGCCTGCAGGCCCTGCTCACCGGGCTGGCCGCGAACCGATCGCTGGTCACCGGCCGATCGGTGGCCGTCGAAGAGCTGCTGGGGGAGATCGGGGAACCGGCGTGAGCCGGGCCACCGTGGGGGACAGCACGCCGGAGGTGACCGAAGAGCCCGACGGCCGGGTGTGCGTACGCCTCGGCGACGTCGTGCTGGCCGAGTACGTCGTCGAGCCGCCGACACCGGCCGGGGACTCGCCGAAGCCGTACCTGCACCCGTTGCGCACCACCGCGGGGGAGATCGTGACCGCGGTCCGGCCGCACGACCACACCTGGCACAACGGCCTGCAGTTCACCATGGCCCACCTCTCGGGCGAGAACTTCTGGGGCGGCCGCACCTACGTGCGCGGCCGCGGCTACACCCCGCTCGACAACAACGGCACCATCGGCCACGTCCGCTGGGAAAGCATCGACGACGCCGGCGGGCACTGCGAACTGCGCCACGAGCTGGCCTGGCGCACCGCGGCCGGCCGGCGCTGGCTCACCGAACACCGGACGCTGCACTTCGGCGACGTCTCGGTGCGCGGCGGCCGCTGGACGCTCACCTGGTCCAGCCGGCTGCGCAACACCAGCGGCCACGAGCTGCGGTGGGGGAGCCCGGTCACCGAAGGGCGGGACACCGCCGGCTACGGCGGGCTGTTCTGGCGCGGGCCGCGCTCGTTCGTCGGCGGCACGGTCCGGACGTCGGACGGGAAGCCCGCGGCCGAGGCGATGGGGCACCGGGCGCCGTGGCTCGCCTTCACCGGGCAGCACGACGAAAGCCTGCGGACCTCGACGCTGCTGTTCGCCGACAGCCCGGAGAACGCCGCCCACCCGACGGCCTGGTACGTCCGCGCCGAGCCGTTCCCCGTGGTCAGCTTCGCCGCGACCTACCACCGGCCGTGGCTGCTCGAACCGGGCGAAGAGCTGACCCTGACCCACCACGTCGTCGTCATCGACGGCGCCCCCGACGCGGCCGGGCTCGCCCGGCTCGCGGCCCGGGTGCTCAGGAGACCGGACACCGACTAGAGGAGCCGACATGCGCTGGAAGGCTTTCGCGGGGTGCCTAGCCCTGCTCGGATTGACGCTCACCGCAGCACCCGCCCAAGCTCACGGCCACGATCCGGGCCGGGCCGTGCTCGGCGCGCACGACGGCTGGGCCGCGGCGACCACCGGGACCACCGGCGGCTCGGCCGCCGCCCCCGGCGACGTCCGCACGGTGACCAAGCGCTCCGAGCTGGCGGCCGCGCTGGCGGCGAACCCGGGTGCGCCGAAGATCGTCTACGTCCGCGGCACCATCGAGGGCAATGTGGACGCCGCCGACCGGCCGGCGAGCTGTGAAAGTTTCGCCGATCCGGCCTACAGCCTCCCGGCGTACCTGGCGGCGTACGACCCGGCGACCTGGGGCAGAGTGCCGCCGTCGGGACCGCTGGAAGAAGCCCGGGAGCGCTCGCAGGCCAACCAGGCGAAGCAGGTCGTGCTCGACGTCGGCCCGAACACCACGATCGTCGGGCTCGGCGCGCACGCCACGCTGCACGGGCTCACCCTGCGCGTCACCGGGAACAACGTCATCCTGCGGAACCTGCACTTCTCCGACGCCCACGACTGCTTCCCGCAGTGGGATCCCCTCGACACCGCCGACGGCAACTGGAACTCCGAGTACGACAACCTCGACCTGGTCGGCGCGACGCACGTCTGGGTGGACCACAACGAGTTCAGCGACGGCGGGAACGACCGGCAGCCCACGTACTTCGGCCGCAAATACGAGGTCCACGACGGGCTGTTCGACATCGTGAACGGTTCGGACCTGGTCACGGCGTCCTACAACCGGCTGCACGACCACGACAAGACCATGCTGATCGGCAACACCGACAAGCCCACCTACGACGTCGGCAAGCTGCGGGTCACCCTGCACCACAACCTGTTCTCCGAAATCGGCCAGCGGGCGCCGCGGGTGCGGTACGGCCAGGTGCACGTCTACGACAACCTCTACCTGGTCGAGGACCCGGCGGCCTACACGTATTCACTCGGCGTGGGTGTCGAGTCCCGGATCTACGCGGAGAACAACTTCTTCCGGGTCCCCGCCGGGCTGCCCCTGGGCCAGCTGGTGCACTACTGGAAGGGGACCGTGCTGCACGCGACCGGGACGCTGGTGGCCCAAGGCAACCAGTGGCCGCGGCCGGTCGACCTGCTGGCCGAATACAACGCGGCCAACGACCCGGATCTCGGGCCGGACGTCGGCTGGACGCCGAGCCTCGTCGAGCGCCTCGACCCCGCGTGGGCGGTCCCCGCGCTGGTGCTCGCCGGCGCCGGTCCCGGGCGTTGAACCCTTCGACAGTTTCGGCGTTTTCTGAAAACCGCGGCCGCTGGCGACCATCCGGGCGACATGCGTGGCGCTGCGGCGAACGACATTGACACACTCCGCCCCGAACCCGAAACTCGGGGGCGAGAAAGCGCTTTCACAACCCGGTCGGACGTTTTCCATCAGCGCCGATTGAAGCTCAAGACCAGGGAGTGACGAATGGTTCCCCCAGCAATGTCCCGGATCGTCCGGGTGGTGGCGGTCGCCGCGCTCGCCGTTTCGGCGGCGGTCGGCACCGGCGCGACCGCGTCGGCCGCCTCGTGGCCGAACCCGAGCACCAGCGTGCCGGTGCCGAAGACGATCAAGGTCACCAGCGGTACGTACGACGGCGGGCTCAAGCGGTTCTACGGCACCGGCGACCTCGGCACCGGCGGCCAGAGCGAGGACCAGGGCCCGATCTTCGAGCTCGCCAACGGCACCACGCTGAAGAACGTCGTGCTGGGCAACCCCGCCGCCGACGGCGTGCACTGCCTCGGCACCTGCACGCTGCTCAACGTCTGGTGGGAGGACGTCGGCGAAGACGCCGCGACCTTCAAGGGCACCTCCGCCTCCCAGACGATGACCATCGACGGCGGCGGCGCGCGCAAGGCGTCGGACAAGGTGTTCCAGCACAACGGCCCCGGCACGATGTACATCCGCAACTTCCAGGTCAACGACTTCGGCAAGCTGTACCGCTCCTGCGGCAACTGCAAGACGCAGTACAAGCGCAACGTCGTCGTGGACAACGTCACCGCCACCGTGCCCGGCAAGGCGCTGGTCGGCATCAACACCAACTACGGCGACACCGCCAAGCTGACGAGGATCACCATCGTCGGCGACTCCAGCCGCAAGATCGAGCCCTGCACGAAGTACAAGGGCGTGACCAGCGGCGAGCCGACGAAGATCGGCAGCGGCCCGGACTCGACGAACTGCCTCTACACCGCGGCGAACATCACCTACAAGTAACCGACCCGCGCCGGGGGTGCCGGCCGCCGTCCGGTACCCCCGGCGCGTTCCACTCCGTGGAGGCGTCATGCTCAAGACCCTGCTCGTCGCGTCGGTGCTCGCCGGGGCGTCCCTGGCGGCTACTACGACGACGTCAGCCGCCGCGGCCACGAACGTCGTCGTGGCCAAGGACGGCTCCGGCAACTACTCCACCGTGCAGGCCGGCATCAACGCGGTTTCGGCGGGCGGCACGATCTCGATCAAGCCCGGGACCTACCGCGAAGTGATCACCGTGCCCTCGGGCAAGACCGGGATCACGATGCGCGGGACCACCGGGAAGGCCGCCGACGTCGTCGTCGACTACAACAACGCCAGCGGGACGAAGAAGCCCGACGGCTCGACCTACGGCACCTCCGGCAGCGCGACCGCGACGATCGCCGCGAACGGTTTCACCGCCACGGCGCTGACCTTCCGCAACTCCTTCGACCGCAACGCCCACCCGGAGATCAAGGACACCCAGGCGGTCGCGGTCAAGACCACCGGCGATCGGATGGTCTTCGACAACGTCACCTTCCTCGGGCACCAGGACACCCTGTACGCCGACACCGCGGCCGTCGGCACGGTCGGCCGCCAGTACTACCGCAACTGCGCGATCAGCGGCGACGTCGACTTCATCTTCGGCCGCGCGACCGCGGTGTTCGACCGGGCGACGATCACCGCCCTCGACCGCGGTTCCAGCAGCAACAACGGCTTCCTGACCGCGGCCAGCACCCGGCGGTCGAACCCGTACGGCTTCCTGATCGTCGGCAGCAAGGTGCTCAGCTCGGCCGCCAACGCGAGCTTCTACCTCGGCCGTCCGTGGCACCCCGGCGGCGACGTGGACGCCATCGCCCAGGTCCTGATCCGCGAGACGTCCCTGCCCGCGGCGATCAAGCCGGCGCCGTGGACCGACATGTCGGGCTTCTCGTGGAAGGACGCGCGGTTCTCCGAGTACCGCAACACCGGCCCGGGCGCGGGGACCGGGACCGACCGGCCGCAGCTGCCCGCCGCGCAGGCCGGGAACTACACCGCGCAGAAGTACCTCGCGGGCGGCGACGGGTGGAACCCCGTGCACTGAGGACGGCGTCGAGGCCGGACGGGGAGACCCTCCGTCCGGCCCTTGACGCACCGGCCCGTGACCGCCGACCATTCTCACCGTCGGACGCTGTTAGCGCTAACAGCGTCCCGGATCAGAGTCGAACCGAGGACACCCATGAGCCTGCGCCGCCTCCCGGCCCTCGTCGCCGTCGCCGCCGCCCTGCTGAGCGCTCCCGCCGCGCAGGCCGCGACCTACCCCGACCCCGGTTACGTGACCGGGGACATCGAGGCGGTGCACGACCCGTCGATGATCCGCGCGGCCGACGGCAGCTACCTGCTCTACTCCACCGACCAGTACCTGCAGATCCGCCGCTCGACCGACCGGATCCACTTCACGAAGATCGGCTCGGTCTGGCCGAACGGCGCCCCGTGGACCGCGCCCTTCACCGACCCGGCCAAGCCGGAGTACCTGTGGGCGCCGGACATCTCGTTCCACAACGGCAAGTACTACCTCTACTATGCGGCTTCGTCGCTGGGCTCCCGCAACTCGGCGATCTTCCTGGCCACCAGCACCACCGGCCTGCCCGGCAGCTGGACCAACCAGGGGATCGTCGTGCAGACGAGCACGAGCAACGACTACAACGCCATCGACCCGAACCTCTTCGTCGACTCCTCCGGCCGCTGGTGGCTGAGCTTCGGCTCCTGGTGGACCGGGATCAAGATGATCCGGCTCGACCCGGCCACCGGCAAGCGCAGCACCACCGACACGGCGCTGCGCGCCGTCGCCCAGCGCACCGGCAGCACGTCGGCCGAGGAAGCGCCGTTCATCATCCAGCACGGCGGCTACTACTACCTGTTCGTCTCGTGGGACCTCTGCTGCCAGGGCACGAAGAGCACCTACCGCGTGATGGTCGGCCGGGCGGCGTCGATCACCGGCCCGTACACCGACCGGGCCGGCGTCCGGATGACCGCGGGCGGCGGCACCCAGATCCTGGCGAGCCACGGCGCGGTCCACGGCCCCGGTCACGTGGCCGTGCTGCACGACTCGGACGCCGACGTGCTCGTCTACCACTACTACTACTCGGACGCGACGCCGCTGACGGGCAAGCTCGGCATCAACCTCATCGGCTACGACAGCGCCGGCTGGCCCTACGTGTACTGATCATGTATAACGACCTATACGCCCTTCGACGGGAAAGTTGTTCCATGCGCCGGTTGCTGTCCCTGTTCGTCACCCTGCTCGTCGCGACCGGGCTTTGTGCGGCCCCAGTGTCGGCCGCTCCGGTTGCGGCGCCGAAGCACCAAGTCACGTTCGACAAGTACTCGCTCATGCTGGACGGCCGCCGCCAGGTCGTCTGGTCCGGCGAGTTCCACCCGTTCCGGCTGCCCAGCCCGGACCTGTGGCGCGACGTCCTGCAGAAGATGAAGGCCACCGGCTACACGGCGGTCTCGATCTACTTCGACTGGAACTACCACTCGCCCGCGCCCGGGGTGTACGACTTCACCGGCGTCCGCGACATGGACCGCGTGCTCGACCTCGCCGCCGAAGCCGGGCTGTACGTCATCGCGCGACCCGGCCCGTACATCAACGCCGAAGTCACCGGCGGCGGTTTCCCGGCGTGGCTGAGCACCCAGGCCGGCCGGGCCCGCAGCGACGCGCCGGACTACCTCGCCGCGGCCGACGAGTGGCTGTCGCAGATCGACCGGATCATCGGCCGGCACCAGTACACCGACGGCCGGGGTCCGGTGATCCTGTACCAGATCGAGAACGAGCTGGCCGCCACCGGTGCGGCGCAGCGCAACTACATCGCGCACCTCTACGACAAGGTGCGGGCCGACGGGATCACGGTCCCGGTCTTCCACAACGACAAGGGCCGCAACGGCATCTGGGTGCCGCCCGGCTCCGGCGTACCCGGCACCGTCGAAGGCAAGGTCGACCTCTACGCCTTCGACGGCTACCCCGGCGGCACCTGCCGGACCGACGCGACGCCGGGAAACCCGAACACCGCCCCGGATTGGGGGACCTACGGGCCGGGCGGGGCGAAGGGCGGCGCGAGCGCGTCGCCGAACACGCCCGGGTTCGTCGCCGAGTTCGGCGGCGGCTGGTTCGACTACTGGGGCAGCAACGGCACCTACCCGTGCACCGCGGTGCGGCAGGGGCCGGGCTACGAGCGCGTCTTCTACGGCACGAACCTGGCGAACGGCCTGACCCTCCAGAACTTCTACATGACCTTCGGCGGCACGTCCTGGGGCGGGCTCCCGGCGCCGGTGGTCTACAGCTCCTACGACTACGGCGCGGCGATCGACGAAGGACGTCAGCTGCGGCCGAAGGCCTTGACGATGAAGGAGATCGGTTCGTTCCTGGCCACCGTCCCGGATCTGGCCAAAATGGACCGTGCGGCGCCGGTGACGCCGTCGTCGGCCGCGGTGAAGGTCTACCACAACGTCAACCCGGACACGGGCGTGCACTTCTACCTGCCGGTGCACTCGCCGTCGAACGCCACGACGGACGACGCGTTCACCTTCCCGCTGTCCACACCGGACGGTGACTACACCGTGCCCGTCCGGCTGAACGGACAGGACGCGAAGTACCTGGTGGCGAACTTCGACGTCGCGGGCCAGCACCTCGTGTACTCGACGTCGGAGCTGATGGCCCAGGCCGCCGGGACCGTGCTGCTGCACGGCCGGCCGGGTGAGGACGGCGAGACGGTGCTGCGGTACGCGACGCAGCCGCGTGTGGACGTCCTCGCCGGGAACGTCACGACCACCTGGTCGGGCCACGACCTGCGCCTGAACTACCGCCACGACGGGCTCGCGCGGGTCCGGATCAGCGGCGGTGGCCGCCCGGCCGTCACGCTGCTGCTCGCCGACGACGCGACCGCGGACACGTTCTGGCCGGTCGGTGGCCTGCTCGTGCGCGGGCCGGACCTGGTGCGGACCGCCCGGGCCGGGTTCGTGCTGACCGGCGACACGAAGGCGCCGAGGGATCTTGAAGTGTGGGGCGCCCGTAGCCCGCTGCTGTGGTGGAACGGCGCCCCGGTGCCGGCGCGGCCGACGGCGTCGGGCAGCCTGCTGGCGCTGCGGCCGCTGCCCGGCCCCGCCGACCCGCGCCTGCCCGAGCTCACCGGCTGGCGTTCGGCGCCCGGGTCCCCGGAGGCCGAGCCGGGGTACGACGACTCGGCGTGGCCGTCCGCGGACCGGACCGCGACGAACAGCACCACCCCGCCGCCGGCCGGGCAGCCGGTGCTGACCGCGGACGACTACGGCTTCGGCGTCGGCGACGTCTGGTACCGCGGCCGGTTCACCGGGACGCCGGGGGAGCAGGTCAGCCTCCGCTACGGCGGCGGGGGCGCCGGGGTGCTCCAGGCGTGGCTGGACGGGCAGTACCTCGGCCAGCACGTGGTGCCGTCCGCGCTGCCCGCCCCGCCGACGACCGGCACCGCGGCCTTCACCGTGCCCGAAGGCCTGCGCGGCGACGGCCCGCACGTGCTTTCGGTGATGGTCCGGAACAACGGCCACAACGAGGACGGCGGCGTCAACGACGCCCACAAGGAAGGCCGGGGGCTCATTTCGTCGTCCCTTACCGGCGTGGCGTGGAAGCTCCAGGGCGGTACGGCGGACCCGGTGCGCGGCCCGCTGAACAACGGCGGTCTCGCGGGCGAACGCGCGGGCTGGCACCTGCCCGGCTTCCCGGACCGCGCCTGGACACCGGCGGCGGTGCCCGCACCGGCGGCCGACCCGGGGACGACGTGGTACCGCACGACGTTCTCGCTGCGGGTCCCGCACGACCAGGACACGTCGGTGGGCCTGACGATCGGCGATCCGGCGAAGCCCCGTTCCGGCGGGCGGTACCGGGTGCTGGTGTTCCTCAACGGCTGGAACGTCGGCCAGTACATCGGCGACGTCGGGCCGCAGCACACGTTCGTGCTCCCGACCGGAATCCTCGACCCCCACGGCCGCAACACCCTGGCCCTGGCGGTGACCAGCGACGGCGGCCCGGGCAACGGCCTGGAGAAGGTCACCTTGGCGGACCTGGGCACGGCCCGCGGCGGCGTCCCGGTCCGGCCGGTGTTCTCACCGGGGTGGCGACGCTGAGCGGGCGCCGGTCCGGCCGAGGAAGGCGCGGCTCGCGTTGAGGACCGGCCCGCGCGGCTGGTCCCGGCGGCGGCCAAGGTCTCCGGCCATGCGCTGACTCGGGCCGGGCGTGCCGCGGCGGCAGTTGCCGGTCGGCGGTCCGGCCGGTGCGGGCGTGGCCGCCGCGGCCCGCCGTAGCGTGGCTTGCCCAGGTGGCAGTCGGCTTCGACCGGGTCGCGCGGGACCAGCCGGCCGGAGGCGTTCGGTCCCGGCGGCGATCAAGATCTCCAGCCACGCGCGAACTCGGGCCGGGCACGCAGCGCCGGGTTCCGCGCGGCGGCGGCGGTCCGACCGGCGCGGGTCCGGGCGCCGTAGCGCGGCTTGCCCGGGTGCGGTGGGCTCCGACTGGGCCACGCAGGACCAGCCGACCGAGGGTGTTCGGAGCCGGCGGCGATCAAGGTCTCCAGCCACGCGCGAACTCGGGCCGGTCGCGCAGCGCCGGGTTCCGCGCGGCGGCGGCGGTCCGACCGGCGCGGGCTCGGCCGGCGCGGCCCGTCGTAGCGTGGCTTGCCCAGGTGACAGCGGGCGTCGACCGGGCCGCGCAGGACCAGCCGACCGAAGGTGTTTGGAGCCGGCGGCCGCAGGGTAGGAAACGATCACTGACCGTTGATCTCCGTGGAAGGAGCACCTCGATGAGCGCCCCTGATCTGTCCGCGTTGCTGCTGACCGCGACGACCGCGGAGCCCTGTCCGGGAACGCTGCGGGTCACCGTCACGGGCGAAATCGACATGGTGACGCGGCCGCGCCTCGACGAGGAACTCGACCGCGCGATCGCGGCGGCACCGCGGCGGCTGGTGGTCGACCTGCTGGGCGTGGGTTTCTGCGGCGTGACGGGCGTGGCGTCGCTGGGCCGCCTGCGGGCTCGCTGTGCCGAGGCCGGGATCGACCTGGCGGTGAAGCCGTCCGGCGTCGTGCGCCGGGCCTTGGACCTCGCCGCGGTCGCCCCGCTGTTCCGGCTGGAGGGCCGGCCGGAACAGCAGCTCATCGCCCGGTGACGGACGGCCCGGCGAACGTCCGCGCCTCCTCGTCCGCCGCGGCCAGCTCCCGGTCCGCGGCCGCGGCGTCGCCCGGACCTGCGCGGCGAAGCAACGCCTCGGCGTGCCGGCGGCGGGAAAACACCACCGCGGGCCAGTGGGCCAGCGCGAGGTTGTGCCGTACCGCGGCCCGCAGGTGCGTCACCGCCCGGTCGGGGTCCCCGGCCGTCAGGGCGGTGGTCCCGAGCGGGTGGTGGACCGAGCCGAAGCACGCGATGCCCAGGCTCGGCATCGCCGGCAACTGCGCGAACGGCGCCAGCAGCTCGTGGACCCGCGCCGCCGTCACCCGATCGTCCAGCAGGTAGGCCGTTTCCGCGGCGCCGCACAGCGAAGTCAGCCAGCTGCTCGACCGCGGCAACGCACCCAGGTCTTCGCCGCACAGCCGCGCCAGCGCGCCCGCGGCCGTGCGGCGGTCCCCGGCCGAGGCCGCCGCCACGGCGAGCGCCGCGTAGTACGAGTTGTCGATCGGGCTGAGCGTCGGCGAGTGCATCAGGCCGTCCAGCACCGGCACCAGCTCGCCGAGCCGGCCCTGGAACCACCGGATCGCCACCAGTTGCGCGCCGTACCAGCCGAGTGCGTCGGAGTCGCCCGCCGCGTGGCCGGCCTCGGCGCAGACCTGCGCCCCGGCTTCGGCCTCGCGGAACCGGCCGGCGCGGATGGCCAGCATGACCTTGAGCGCGTCGGCCACGAAGCCCGCCGCCAGGTGCTTGCGCTCGGCCAGCAGCTCGTCGAGCTCGACGAGCCGCCGCTCGGCGTGCCGGTCGCCGGCCAGGAACAGGTCGACGGTGTCCCACAGCACGCCCATCACCAGATCGGTGCGCCGTCCCGTGCGGGCGCTCACCCCGACCAGCTCCGTCGCGAGGGCGTGCCGCAGCCGCGTGTGGTCCGGGCCGAGCAGGCAGTGGTGGGCCAGGCTCAGCGCCTCGGCGTGCGCGACCGGGTCGCCCGCCGCCCGCGTCCGCTCGGCCGCCGCGAGGACGCGGTCGTGCGTGCCTGCTTCGTAGTCCAGCTCGGCCGCGAGCCGGACCCGGAGCCGGTGGCCCAGCGTGGACCCGGGATCCACCTGCTCCAGCGCGTGCCGCAGCCGCGTCAGCAGCGACGCCGCCGCGACGGCCGTCCGGTGCTCGTGCACCCACAACCCGCCCAGGCCGAGGGCCGCGCGGGCGAGCGTGGTGGCGTCCCCGGCCCGCTCGGCCCGGACGTAGGCGGTTTCGAAGTGTTCCCGGCTGGTCCGGAGATCGCCGTCCTCGAGCAGCGCGTGTTCGCCGACGGTGAGGGCGTCGTCGGGGGTGGTCACCACCGCGGTCGCCCGGGTGGCGAGCAGCGCCGGGTGGTGATCGAGCACCTGGCGGTGCACGTGCGCCAGCACCGGCGACGGCTCCACCCCGGACGTGGTGATCAGGCCGTGCCGGGCCCGGCGGAACGCCTCCAGCGCGTCGCTCTGCCGCCCGGCCCGGTAAAGCGCCGTCATCAGCTGCGCCCACAGCCGTTCGTGGCCGGGGAACGCGGCGGTCAGCGCCTCCAGTTCGGCGATCAGCCCGGTGTCCTCGCCGGCCGCGAGGTCGGCGTCGATCCGGTCCTGGACGGCGTCGTGGCGCAGCCGGTCGAGCCGCATCCCCTCGGCCGCCAGGGTTTCCACCTCCCCGAACTCCTCGTAGGCCGCGTGGCCGCGCCAGAGGTCCAGCGCGGTGGCCAGGCGTTCCCGGGCGGCGGCGGGTTCCCCGGCGGCCAGCACCCGCCGTCCCTCGGCGGCGAGCCGTTCGAACCGCGCGGCGTCGAGGGCGTCGGCCGCCAGGTGCAGCACGTACCCCGGCGGCCGGGTCACGATCACCCCCGAGCCCACCGTGCCGCGCAGCCGTGAGAGGTACGTCCGCACGGTCCGGTCGGCGTGCGCGGGCGCCTCCGCACCCCACAGCGCGCGGCCCAGCGCGGCGACGCTGACCACCCGGCCCGCCTCCGCCGCCAGCACCGCCAGCAGGGTCCGCAGGCGCGGCCCCCCGACGTCCCGCGGCTCGCTGTCCAGCCGCACTTCGAACGGTCCCAGCACCCCGAGGTCCACCCCGCGCATGCCCGCCCCTCCGCGACGCGGTCATCCCGCGTGCTCCGGCGTACAGGAGCGGGCCGCGCCGCCAGGGATACGTCCGACGCCGAAGTAAACCTCCGTCGACGAACTGTCGACGGAGTGTCGACGGGCGCTGCGAGGCTCGCCTGGCGCGGACCAGGAGGGTCCGCGGCCACCGGTTCTTCGGGAGGAAGTCCATGAAACGCATGATTCGGGGTCTGGCACCGGTTTTCGCCCTCGCGGCGACGGGGGCGGCGGTGCTGGCGGGTGCTCCGGCGGCGACCGCGGCGCCGGTGCACAGCGCGGCGGTCCTCGAGGTGAAAAGCGCCACGTGGGGCCAATTGCACGTCGGCGACTGCGAGCAGGACAACGGCACCATGGTGATCCGGTCGGACGGCACGGGTGACTGGAGCGCGACGACGCTGACGTTCCAGACGCACACGGGCGACGTCTGGCACTCCAGCTTCGACTTCAAGACCACGGCCGGGACGAAGCTGTTCTCCGCGGGCACGTTCGACAGCCCGCGGATGGACGACGGGAACCCGCCGCCGCGCTACTTCTGGACGAAGCACTTCACTTTCGACGCGTCGCTCTTCAGCGCTGTCAACATCTTCAAGACGAACCAGCACTCGAGCTGCTGAGCGGGGAGCGAACCGCCCTGGGTCACGGTGCGCCGGGACCCAGGGCGGTGCCCGCGACGGCTCCGCCGGGGCGGAGCTCCTTCAGCTCGACGAACATCGCGTGCGTCGGCGTGGCACCGACGTTCTCGCCCGAGTGCTCCTGGGCCGCGAGCCAGCGCACCGCGCCGGCCGGCAGCTCCACGCCCACCTCGCGGCCGCCGGCGGAGATCCGGCGGCTGAACCCGCTCAGCGTGACCATCACCGAGTCGGGGTGCCGGTGCGGCGCGGTCCGGTCGCCCGGGACGTCCTGGTACTCCAGGACCCGTACCCGCTCGTTCTCGAAGACCACCCGGTACAGCTCGGGATTCGTTTCGGCCGGGTCACCGGTCATGGTCGCCTCCTTCGTGGGACGTGGGTACCATGATGGCATGCCTGTCCCGTATGAGTCCACGGGCCGGAGCCGGCAGAAGGGGCGGACGCGTGCGGCGCTGGTCGCGGCGGCCCACGAACTGCTGGCGAAGGGCATCTCACCGGCGGTCGAGGACGCTGCCGAGGTGGCCGGGATCTCCCGCACCACGGCCTACCGGTACTTCCCGAACCAGCGCGCGCTGCTCTTGGCGGCGTACCCGGAGATCCAGGACGACGCGGGCCTGCTGCCCCCGGACGCGCCCGCCGACCCGGCCGCCCGCCTCGACCTGGTGATGCGGGCGTTCATCGAGTTCACGCTGCGCTGGGAGCCCCAGCTGCGCGCCCAGCTGAGGCTGTCCCTGGAGGCCGGCGCGCCGCAGCCGGTGCTGCGGCGCGGCCGGGCGATCCGCTGGATCGAGGAGGCACTGGCCCCGCTCGCGGAAACGCTGGACGTCCACGCCCTGGCGGTGGCGATCCGCTCGGCGACGGGCATCGAGTCCCTGGTCTGGCTGACCGACATCGGCGGCCTCGACCGCCCCCGGGCGGCCGAGGTCCTGGCCGGTTCGGCCCGCGCGATCCTGCGCGCCGCCCTCGATCGGGGGGCTAGCTGATCGGCACCGTCGCGGTGCAGGACGCCGAGCCGTTGTCGAACGTCGCCGCCGCGGTGCCCGTGGACGTGGCCGGCACGGTGGTGGTCGTCGGCACGGTGAAGGTGGTGTGCCCGGTCGTTGCCGACGTCTGGGAGTACACCGTGTGCGTCGTCGATCCGCTGCGGTAGGAAATCCGCAGGGAGACGGTGCCCGCGACGTCGCCGATGTACGGCCCCGACACGGTGTAGCCACCGGTGATGCGGTAGTCGAAGCCGACGGCTTCGTACTGGAGGGTGAACCTGCCGCTGAAGTCGCCCGAGTGGCAGATGCTCGTCCGCTGGATCATCGACGCCGCTCCGGCCGGGGTGGCGGGAACCGTCGTGCCGGCCAGCAGCGCCCCCAGCGCCACCAGCCCGGCCTTTTTCGCAGTCTTCATCTTTCTTCCTCCCTCTCGCTTTCCGTCATCCTGCCCGGTGCCGCTTCCGTTCCGCTTCCCCGTTACGCGGTGGTGCGCACCAGCAGGACGGGGCAGGCGGCGTGGTGCAGGAGGGCCTGACCGGTGGAGCCGAGCAGCAGGCCGGGGAACCCGCCGCGGCCGCGGTCGCCGAGAACGACCAGCTGGGCGGTGGCGCTGCGCTCGACCAGTTCCTTCCGCGGGTGCGCGTGCACGACGATCTGCTCGACCGCGACGTCGCCGGTGTCGTGGGCCAGCACCCGCTCGCCGAGCAGCCGGCGTCCCGCCTCGGTGACGCACCGCGGGTCCCGGTGCGGCGGCGGGCTGTCCGCCCACGCGTGCAGCACGACCAGCGGTGCGCGGCGGGCGCGGGCTTCGGCGAGGGCGGTCGCCAGGACGCGGGCACCGGCTTCGCTGCCGTCGACGCCGGTGACGACCGGCCGCTCGGCCGCGCCGGGTTCGTCCCAGCTGTCCCCGCGGACGACGACGGTGTCGCAGCGGGCGTGGGTGCCGACGGCCGTGGCGACCGATCCCGCGAGCAGGCTGGTGAGCCTGCCGTGCCCGGTCGACCCGACGACGAGCAGCGCGGCCGACCGCGACGCCTCGATCAGGGCTTGGGCGGCGCGGTCGGGATCGAGCCGGGTGACCGCGGCGGGAACCCCCTGCGCGCCGGCGAGCTCCTGCGCGGTCCGCAGCGCGCGCCGCCCCCGGGCGCGCAGCGCGTCGACCATCTCTTCGGGCGGCGGCACGACCCCGCCGGCGAGCAGGGCCGGAACGTCGAGGGCGTGCACGACCTCCAGCGGCGCCGCCCGCAGCCGGGCGGTCCGCGCGGCCCAGCGGACGGCATCGAGCGACTCGGCCGACCCGTCCACCCCGGCGACGATCGGCAATCCGGCGGCGGTCACCTCCCAGACTGTAGGCCCGCACACCCGCCCCCGGGACCCACCCGGCGAACTCGCGTACCCAGCCGGACGACACGCGTACCTGGACGGACGACATGAGTACCCGGCCGGACGACACGAGCAGGCCCGCGGCCGATCGGTGTGTCGTCCATTGGGGTACGCGTGTCGTCCTCCTGGGTACGCGAGTCGTCCGGTCGCGGGCGCGGGCGGTGTCGGGCAAGATCTGCGGCGTTCGTCCCCGACCCGAAGGAGCCCGATGGCGGTGCTGGTCGTGGCCGCGGCGGTGCTCGGCCTGCTCGTCGGGTCGTTCCTCAACGTCGTGATCCACCGGGTGCCGCGCGGTGAGTCGGTGGTCCGCCCGCCGTCGCGCTGCCCGGACTGCGGGCGGAGCGTCAAAGCCCGGCACAACGTCCCCGTCTTCGGCCGGCTCGTCCTGCGCGGCCGGTGCGCGGGCTGCGGTGCCCGGATCAGCGTCCGGTACCCGCTGGTCGAGCTCGGCACCGCCGTGCTGTTCGCGCTGCTGGCCCTGCGGCTCGACCCGCCGGACCTGCCCGCCTTCCTCTCCTTCGGCGCGATCGGGATCGCCCTGGCCCTGATCGACGTCGACTGCCGCCGCCTGCCGAACGCCATCGTGCTGCCGTCGTACCCGGTCCTCATCGTCCTGCTGACGGCGTCGGCCTGGTGGCGCGGCGACTGGTGGTCGCTCGCCCGTGCCGGGATCGGCGGCGCCGCGCTGTTCGGCTTCTACCTCCTCCTCGCGCTGGCGTACCCGGCGGGCATGGGCTTCGGCGACGTCCGGCTCGCGGGCCTCCTCGGCGGGATCCTCGCCTACCTGTCCTGGCCGGCCCTGCTCATCGGGGCGTTCGGCGGGTTCCTGCTCGGCGCGGTCGCCGGCGTCGTCGTGCTGGCGACCGGCAAAGGCGGCCGCAAGACGGCGCTGCCGTTCGGGCCGTTCATGATCGCCGCCGCGCTGGTGGCCGTCTTCGCGGCCGGCCCGCTCGGCCAGGCCTACCAGCGGCTGACCGGCCTGGCCTGAGCGGTCACCGGTTCCCCGACCAGCTCAGTCACCCGCCCCGGCTTCGAAGGTGACAATTCGCCGCGTGATGAGTGACGTCGGCAGGTATTTGAACATGTTCAACTCTTGGCGTACCGTGGGAACGGGCGAACCGTGAAGGGGGTTGCATGAAGATCGTGATTCCGGGCGGCACCGGGCACCTGGGACGGGTGCTGGGCCGCGCGCTGATCGGGCAGGGGCACGAGGTCGTGGTGCTGACCAGACGGGAAGCACGGCCGGAGCCGGGGGTGCGCCACGTCCACTGGGACGGCCGCGGGCCGGGCCCGTGGACGGCGGAGATCGACGGCAGCGACGTCGTCCTCAACCTGGCCGGGAGGTCGGTGAACTGCCGGTACACCCCGGCGAACCTGCGCGAGATGCTGAACTCCCGCGTCGACTCGGCGAGGGTGGTCGGCGGCGCGATCGCCCGCGCGGCCCGCCCGCCGAGGGCGTGGCTGCAGATGAGCACGGCGACGATCTACGCGCACACGTTCGGCGCCCCGAACGACGAAACCACCGGAGTCCTCGGCGGCGACGAGCCGGACGTGCCGGCCTACTGGTCGTACAGCGTCGACATCGCCAAGGCGTGGGAACGCGAGCAGCGCCTGGCGGTAACCCCGGACACGCGCAAGGTGGCGCTGCGCGCGGCGATGGTGATGAGCCCGGAACCCGGCGGAGCGTTGGCGATGCTCCTGCGCTTGACGCGCCTGCGCCTGGCCGGCCCGGTAGCGGGCGGCGGTCAGTACATGTCGTGGATCCACGAGGAGGACATGGTCCGGGCGATCGGCTTCCTCATCGAGCGCGACGAGCTGAGCGGGCCGGTGAACCTGGCGGCCCCGGAGCCGTTGCCGTACGCGGATTTCCTGCACGCGCTGCGCTCGGCCGCCGGGGTGCGCGTGGGTCTGCCGGCGACGAAGTGGATGGCGGAGATCGGCGCGTTCGTGCTGCGCAGCGACACGGAGCTGCTGTTGAAGAGCCGCCGCGTGATCCCGGGGAGGCTGCGCGAGGCGGGGTTCGAGTTCAGGTACCCGGAGTGGCCGGCCGCGGCCGAGGATTTGGTGCGGCGGTCACGGGAGCCGGTGAAGACGGTCAGCTGAGCCCGGCATCGGCCGGTTCGCGTGTCCGGCGGGGGCGGCTCGTAGGCCGCGGTGGTCCGGCAAGGCCGGGGCAGGGCCGCCGCGAGGGGAGGGCCGTGCTGGTCCACTCAGGACGGTCAAGCCGGGTCGGCGTTGTCCCGCAGGCGTCGCAGCAGCAGGGCCAGGTGGAGGCGGAACCGGCCGGCCGGCGAGTCGACCTCGAACCCCAGCACCGACTCCGCGCGGGCCAGCCGGGCCGGCATCGTGCTGTGGTGGCGGTGCAGCGCCGCGGCCGCCTTGCGGGCCGAGCCCGTGGCGCACAGCGCGTCCAGGGCCGCCAACGTGTCCGCGCCGTGGGGTTCGGCGGCGAGGCGGTCGAGCGCCCGGACATCGGCCAGCTCCGCGAGTTCCGCCGGCGCCAGTTTGCCCGCGAACGCGGCCAGCCCGCCCAGCCGCTCCCACCACACCACCGGCTCCGCCGCCGAGGTGAAGCGCAGGGCCGTCCGGGCAGCCGCCCAGGAACGGGCCACCTCCATCGCCGGTCCCTCCGTGCCGATGCCCGCGCGGGCTTGGTCGGGGAGCGAGGGGACTTCGCCGGGCAGCAGGACCGCCCGCACCCCGCCAAGCCGCGCCGAACGGCCGGCGAGCGTGTCGACGCCCGTGCCCGCGAGCACGCGCAACCGCGCCGCCGGGCCGAAGCCGAGCAGGTGCAGGGCCCGGGACCGCTCGGCCGTGCCGGTGTCTTCGGACAGCACCAGCTCGACCAAAGCGGGATCCCCGAGCTCGGGCCGCGGCACACCGGAGTGCTCCAGCAGGATCGCGGCGGCGATCGCGAACCGTTCGAGCAGCATGTCGTCGAGCGGGACGGCCGCGCCCGCCCGGGCCACCCACACGACCACGCCGCCTTCGAGTGTCCGCGTGGCGGCCCCCGCGGGCGCCGCGGCCGGGGTGACGACGCCGGCCCCCGGCGACGCACGCAGCGACAGGCCTTGGCCGGGGGCGTGCACACCGACGGGGCAGCCGGCCAGGTCCGCCGTGCTGCGCACGAGCGCATCCAGACCCGCGCGGCCGGTGATCAGGCGGTCGAAGAACCCGATCACCCGCACGGCGTTCTCGGCGTCGGCGTCGAGCCCGGACAGCCGCAGCAGCAGCCCTTTCATCCCGCCACGATAGGCGCGCTCGCCACCGGATGGCGAGCATCGGCCCGGCAACGCCGCAGCCGGGTGGCGCGGGCGGCTTGGCAAGATCCGCCCGCCGGATGCCGCGGGCCGGCAACCCCGCGGCCGGCTCGCGCGGCCCGGTGGGGCACTGCTCGCCGCTGAATGGCGCGGATCGGCACCGCGCAGCCGGTCCGCGCGGCTCGGACCGGCAGTGCTCGCCGCTGAATGGCGCGGATCGGCAACCCCGCGGCCCGGCCCTGCACCGCCCGCCGCTGAATGGCGCGGGTCGGCAACCCCGCGGCCCGGCCCTGCACCGCCCGCCGCTGAATGGCGCGGGTCGGCACCGCGCGGCCCACCCGGGCACCCCCCGCAGCCAGAATGCCCGGGCCGGCAAGACCGCCCGCACGGCAACCGGCCGCCGCCGGGTGGCGCCGATTCGGGGGGCAACGGCCGCCGCGTGGCGGTGGTCCGGGACACCCCGGTCGGCCGATCATCGGACCATGACCTACGCGATCGATCCCGAGCTGCTGCCCTGGCTGGACATGCTGCCCGCCGTGACCCTCACCGACCACGAGTCCCTGCTGGCCGCGCGCTCCTCGATGGCGCAGCTCAGCGAAGTCCTGCCCGCCTACGAACCGGCCGCCCCGATCGACGTCCGGGACGTCGCCGTGCCCGGGCCGTCCGATGCCCCGGATGTGCCGGTGCGCGTCTACACCCCGGCGAACCGCGCCACCGCGGTGCCCGGCCTGCTCTACATCCACGGCGGCGGGTTCGTCATGGGCGATCTCGACACCTTCGACGCGCACGTGCTGCGCCTCGTCGACGAACTGGGGATCGTGATCGTCTCGGTCGACTACCGGCTCGCCCCCGAGCACCCGTTCCCGGCGCCGGTCGAGGACTGCTACGCGGCCCTTACCTGGGCGGCGGCCAAAGCGGACGAGCTCGGCATCGACCCGGCCCGCCTCGGCGTGGCCGGCGAAAGCGCCGGCGGTGGCCTCTCGGCCGCGGTGGCGCTGCTGGCCCGCGACCGCGGCGGCCCGCGGCTGTGCTTCCAGTACCC
>NZ_JBHVXZ010000143.1:0-22924 GCF_042881395.1 Amycolatopsis sp. NPDC058278
CCCTCCGCCGCCCCGCCGCCCCGCCCCACCCCCACACCCGGGGCGGGCGACCGCTCGGTCTCGCGGTCGCCCGGCTGGCCGCGGCGCGCGAGCTGCGCGTGGTCGGCACCGGCAGCGCCGCCAAGCGTGAGCCGGCCGAGGCCGTGGGAGTGCGGTTCATCGACTACACGGCCGACGACGTCGTCGCCGCGGCCCGTGAGCTGGTTCCGGGCGGCTTCGACGGGATCGTCGACCTGGTCGGCGGCCCCTCGCTGCGGGCGGTCGCCCCGCTGGCGCGGGACCCTCGCAGTGTCATCGCCGTGGGCGACCAGTCCGTGTCCGACATCGGCGGCCGTTTCGTCGAGCGCCGCCTCGACCGCGAGAACCTGGCGCGCGCCGCCCGGCTGGCCCTCGACGGAGTCCTCGCACCACCGATCACGGCGGTTCACCCGCTGTCCGACGCGCCGGCCGCGCTCGCCACGGTCGAGAACGGGCACACCGCGGGCAAGGTCGTCATCAAGGTGACCTGAGTCAGTCCAGGCAGAACTCGTTGCCCTCGGGGTCGGTCATCACGATGAACCCGGCGCTGAGCGGAGGTCCGGGCTCGAAGCGGCGTACCCGGGTCGCGCCGAGGGCGACCAGCCGTTCACACTCCGCTTCGAGCGCCGCCATCCGCGCCTCGCCCTCCAGCCCCGGTGCGGCCCTGACATCGAGGTGGACCCGGTTCTTCGCGGTCTTGTCCTCCGGCACCTGCTGGAAGAACAACCGGGGGCCCTGACCGTCGGGATCTTCGACGGCGGAGCTGCTGTTGCGCTGGTCTTCCGGCACGCCGACCCGCTCGAGGAACTCGTCCCACGCGGCGAAGGGGTCGGCGCCCTCGGGCAGCTCGACGCCAGGCGGTGCAGGGTGGACGTAGTCCAATGCCTCGCGCCAGAACGCCGAAAGCGCCCGGGGGTCGTGGGCGTCGAACGTGACTTGGACGTGTCGGCTCATCGTGGTTCTCCGTTGGTCGTCGCCGGGCTGACGTCGCCCACCCTGCCACCGAACGCGGACAGGCGCGGTCCTCGATCTCCGGATCGCCCAGGAGTTCGGGGCGCTCAGGACCCCGCGGCTGCTCAGCCGGCCGCGGCGACGAGTGTTTTCGCCAGCTCGACCGAGGAGAAGGGGTTCTGTCCCGTGTAGAGGGTCCGGTCGACCACCACGTGCGACGACCAGGGCGCGGCGGTCACGAAGTCGGCTCCCAGTGCCCTGAGCCGGTCTTCGACCAGCCAAGGGGCCTTGGCCGCGAAGTCGTTGACGGACTCTTCGGCGTTGGTCAGCGAGGTCATTCGGTAGCCGGCGAACGGCCACGAACCGTCCGGCCGCTCGGCCGCCAGCAGGGCAGCGGGCGCGTGGCACAGCACCCCGAGGATCTTGCCGCTGTCCAGCGCCGCGGTCAGGAGCGTGCCGGCGGCGGGGGAGACGGCCAGGTCCTCCATGGGGCCGTGGCCGCCGGGGACGAACACCACGTCGTAGCCGGCGACGTCCACGGTTTCCAGCGTGGCGGGGTGCTCGAGCTCGGCCGCGATGGTGTCGAGGTACTCGGCCATCCGGCGGGCGCGCTGTTCGTCGCCGTTGTTGCCGGCCGCGGCGAGGCTGATCCGGTCGACGGTGGGGGTGACTCCGCCCGGGGTCGCGAGCGTGATGCCGAAGCCCGCTTCGCGGAAGATCCGGTGCGGCTCGGCGAGCTCTTCCGCCCAGTAACCGGTGGGGTGTTCGGTGCCGTCGGTGAGGGTCCAGTGATCCGCTCCGGTGACCACGAAGAGCACTTCAGTCATGGATACCGCTTTCTCTTCGGTGTCGATCTTCCGGGCGAATGGTAAGCACACCGGCCCGCCGACGGCGCGACGAGCCGGTTGACCACCTCGTTCGCACGAGCAAATAGCTCGGTGTCGTTTCGGCGGGTCCGGGCTTACCTTCGGGCCATGGCGAACGAACTGACCATTCCGCTCCTGCCTTGTCCTTCCATCGACGAGATCGCGTCGTTCTACGAAATGCTCGGCTTCGAAATCACCTATCGGCAGACGCGGCCGAACCCGCACATCGCGGTGCGACGGGAAGACATCAACCTGCACTTCTTCGGGATGGACGGCTACGACCCGGCGCAGTCGTACAGCACGTGCCTGGTCATCGTGGCGGACACCGGCGAGCTGTTCGAGGCCTTCGCGGCGGGGATGCGGTCCGTGCACGGAAAACTGCTCGTCTCCGGCATCCCGCGGATGACCCGGCCGCGGCTGCGCAACGACCGGTACACCGGGTTCACCGTCGTCGACCCGGGCGGCAACTGGATCCGGATCAACAAGGCCGTCAAGGAACCCGAGGCGCGGACCAAGCTCGCCAAAGCCATGGAGAACGCCGCGAGGCAGGCGGATGCGCACGGCGACGAACGCCAGGGCCTGAAGATCCTGGAAGGCGCGTTGAAGCGGGCGACCGGCGACGAACCGGAGTTTCAGGCGGTGCGGGAATACCGCGACGAGCTCATCGAACGGATCAAGGGGGTCTGAGCCGCCGCCGGAGGGCGGATGGCTTGCTGTCTAACGGTTTTCGCCGAAGGTGCGTCGGTAGGCGCCGGGTGTGGTGCCGAGGTGCGCCCGGAAGCGGCGGCGCAAGTTGACCGCCGAGGCGAGTCCGACTCGGGTGGCGATGGCCTCCACCGGGAGGTTGGTCTGTTCCAGCAGTACCCGGGTCGCATCGAGGCGCCGGCCGAGCAGCCACTGTCCCGGGCTGGTGCCGAGCTGTTCGGTGAACCGCCGGGCGAGAGTCCGGCTCGACAGCCCGGCGCGTTCGGCGAGCCGGCCGACGGTCAGGGTGTCGAGCCGGGAGGTGGCCCACTCCAGTAGCGGCCCCAATGACTCGTCCGACCCGGGTGGGGCGAGCCGGGTGACGTACTGGAGCTGGCTGCCCTCCCGGTGCGGCGGCAGCACCATGTTCCTGGCGATCTGGGCGGCGTAGGCCGCGCCGTGGTCGGCACGGACGAGGTGCAGGCACAGGTCGATGCCCGCGCCGGTCCCGGCGCTGGCCGCCACGTCGCCGTGGTCCACGTAGAGCACGTCCGGGTCCACCTCCACCTCGGGGAAGGTGGCGGCGAGCTGGGCGGTGTGGCGCCAGTGCGTGGTGGCGCGCCGCCCGTCGAGCAGCCCGGCCCGAGCGAGGACGAACGCCCCCGTGCAGATGGCGACGATCCTCGCCCCGCGCCGGTGGGCGGCCCGCAGCGCCTCGGTGACGGCCGGCGGCACCGGGGCATCGTAGGGCTGCCAGCCGGGGATGACCACGGTGTCCGCCTCCTGCAGGGCCGCCGGCCCCGCGTCGACGAGCATCGTGTAGCCGACGGTGGTCGGCAGCGGGCCAGGGCGCTCGGCGCAGATCCGGAAGTCGTAGTGGACGGGCAAGTCCTGCCGGACGGTGCCGAAGACCTCGGCGACGCAGGCGAGCTCGAACGGTGACTGGGGTGGGTTGAGCAGGGCCACCACCCGATGACGGACCATGGCACGAATGTACCCACGGACGTCTTTCTGGACACTCGCCCAGGGCGTAAACCCGGGTCACAGTGGTCTCATGAGTGTGCTGAGGACCGAGGTCCAGGTCGACGGCGAACCGGCCAGCTACCTGACCGCGGCGCAGGACGGCCCGGCTGTGCTGCTGCTGCACGGCACGTACTGGAGCCGGGTGTGGCTTCCGGTGCTCGGTGACCTCGCGGCGGCGGGACTGCGCCCCCTCGCGGTCGACTTCCCCGGGCTGGGGAGCTCGGGAGGCGAGCTGACCCGGGAAACGGCCACGGTCCCGGCCCTTGCGGACTGGGTGGTGCGATTCGCGTCCGCGCTTGAGCTCTCCGGGCCGATCGCCGTGGCAGGTCATGACATCGGCGGCGCCGTCGCCCAGCATCTCCTCGCTCACGACCGGCTGGAGATGTCCCGGCTGGCCTTGGTCAATTCGGTCACCTACGACTCCTGGCCGGCGCCTCACGTGGCCCGGCTCCTGGACGCCGCGCCGACGACCACCGCGGATGAGTTTCTCGCCGCTCGCAGGCAGGCCGTGACCACGGATCTGGCCGGTGCCGCCACCGAGCAGCGGATCGCCGGCTATCTGGATCCGTGGACCGAGCCGCGGGTCCGCCGCTCCTGGCTGGCCATGGCGGCCGCGGCCGAAAGCCGCTACACCCTCGACCTCGTTCCCGCATTGCGGCGGTCCACCACGCCCAAGCTGCTGATCTGGGGCGAGGACGACAGCTTCGAGAAGGTGGAGTACGCCGAGAAGTTCGCTTCGGAGATTCCGCGACGACGCTCATCCGTATCCCGGAAGCGAAACACATCCCCACCGAGAACGCGCCCGGTCGGATCGCCCGCGCCCTGATCGATTTCTTCACGGCATCGGCCGCGGGGAGCGCGCGGTGAACAGGGTGGGCAGCGGGTGACAGTTTCAGAGCAGGCCCTGGCCGCGGGCGTTGGCGATCAGCTGCGCTCGGTTGCGAGCGGCGAGTTTCTGCATCACCGCGCGCAGGTAGGTCTTGACGGTGTTGACCGACAGGTTCAGCTCGGCGCCGATCTCGGGGTTGGTGTGCCCGGCCGCGACGAGCCGCAGCACGTCGTATTCGCGGGCGGTGACCGGTGGGGTGGACGACACGGGCGCGTCGGTCCGGAAGGTCCCGGTGCGGGCGACGCTGCGGATGGCGTCCCGGATCGCCGTGCTGCCCGCGTGTTTCACCAGGATCCCGCAGGCGCCGGCACCCAGGGTCGGCGCGACGGCGGCGTGTTCGGGGAACGCGGTGAACAGCAGGATGCGGCTGTCCGGGCTGACGCGGTGCACCCGGGGGACGACGTCGGCGGCGAGGCAGTCGGGCAGCCGCAGGTCGAGCAGCACGACGTCGGGCCGTTCCGCGGCGCAGACCGTCACGGCCTCGGCGCCGGTGCCGGCGTGGCCGACGACGACCATGTCGGCGTACCGCTGCAGCTGGGCGGCGACGCCGTCGTGGACGACCGGGTGGTCGTCCACGATCACGATGCGGGTCCGGGTGCCGGTCAGCACGGGAGCCGGGCCCGCCAGATCGTGCCACCGTCCGGATCGGACACGACCCGAACGGAACCACCCAGCCGGCCGAGCGCTTCGGCGGTGCTGGTGAGCCCGAGCCCGGGTGTGTGGCCGGGGCCGAGTCCGACGCCGTCGTCGTGCACGGCGACCGTCAGCCAGGGATCACTTCGCCGTACCGACACTGTGACGGCGCCGGCGTGAGCGTGCTTTTCGACGTTCAGCAGGGCTTCGCGGACGGCCGTGAGGAGAACGTCCGATCGGGACGGTGCGAGTTCGGGCGGGTCCTCGTCCAGGATGACGAGCTCCGCGGGCAGACCGGTGCGGTCGGCGAAAGCTTCGCAATCGGCGCGCAAGGCGACACCGAGCGCGAGCGCGGCCGGCGAGGAACGCAGCGTGCGCAACGAATCGCGCAGCGCCGTGGTCGCTTCCGCGGCCTGCGTCCGCAACCGGTCGAGCCGGGCCCGCAGGTCCGGGTCCGCCTTCGTCGCCTCGGCGAGGTCGGCCATGCCCGAACCGATGGCGAACAGCAAGGCGCCGACGCTGTCGTGCAGGTCGGCCGCCATCCGGCGGCGCTCCTCGTGAACCGCGATCTCGCGGCTCAGGCGGGCGCGTTCGGCGACCGAGACCGCCAGCGCGGCCTGGGCCGCGACCGCCGACGCGCGTTCGATCTCGCGGTCGCCGAACGTCCCGTCTTCCCGCGGGCCGATGGCGAGGACACCGAGCGGTTCCCCGTCCCGGAGCAGCGGGACGGCCAGCACCCGCCGCACCTTTTCGGTGGCCATGTGCCGATCGAAGTCGTGGGTGATTTCCTGGCTGCCGAAGTAGTCGTCGACCCACCCCGCCTGCCCGGCGTGGAACACCTTGCCGGTCAGGCCCGTACCGGACGGCACCTGCAACGCCCGGAGCACGCCTGTCCAGTCGCCGGTGACCTGGTCGAGCGTCAGCACGCCGTCCGCGTCGGGGCGGGCAGTCCAGGCGACCTCGGAGCCTTCGGCGAGCAGGGCCAGGGCGCGGCGCAGCGCCTCGCCGCGGTCCAGTGCCGCGAGCAGGTCCGCGTAGTGCTCGTCGAGCCCGACGAGCGGGTGCGCTCGCATGTCCACATCAAACACTCCCGCGCCGGCATCTGTCACGGGTCGCCACACCCGTTCGGGTGTGCCGGGGTCGTCGCCGGTCTGCCAGGGTCCGGTCGCTCCCATCGGTGTGAGGAACGAGGCCACCAGTGCTTGACGTGACGATCGAACACGACGTGCCGGCCACCATGCGCGACGGCGTCGTGCTGCGGGCCGACGTCTACCGGCCCACGGGCGACGGGCCGTGGCCGGTGCTGCTGGCCCGGCTGCCCTACGGCAAGAACCTGCCGCTGCTCGCTGGCCTGATGGACCCGGTCGGCAAGGCGCGGCGCGGGTTCCTCGTCGTCGTCCAGGACACCCGGGGCCGTTACGCCTCCGACGGCGAGTGGGAGCCCTGGACGTTCGAGATGGACGACGGCTACGACACCGTCCGCTGGGCCGCCGCGCTCCCGGGCTCGAACGGGTCCGTCGGGATGTTCGGTCCCAGCTACCTCGGCAACACCCAGTGGATGGCCGCGCTCGCCAAGCCACCGGAGCTGAAGGCGATCTCGCCGATGGTCACCTGGTCCGAGCCGGACGACGGGCTCTTCGCCCGCGGCGGGGCCCAAGAACTCGGCATCACCGTGCCCTGGTCGCTCATGCAGGGCGTCGACACCCTGCTCCGCCGGCACGCCGACGACCCGATGGCCCGGGGACAGGCACTCATGGCCCTGGTCGGCGACACCGACGCGGTCGCCGGCAGCACGTACTGGGAACTGCCCACCGGCCGTCACCCCGTCTTCGAACGGCACGGCATCCCGGAACTCGGCTTCGAACGGTCCCGGCGGGAGCCCGGGTGGAGCGATTCGTGCCGCGTCGCCGGCCGGCAGGCGGAGGTCGACCTGCCGAGCCTGCACTCCGGCGGCTGGTACGACATCTTCTGCCAGGGCACGCTCGACAACTACGCGGCGATGCGCGCGGCCGGGCGGCCCGCGAAGCTGGTCATGGGTCCGTGGTCGCACACCGGCCAGATGGGGTACCTGGGCGACGTCAACTTCGGGCTCGCCGCGAGCACGGAGCTGTTGGGCTTCCGCGGCCGGTTCGCCGACCTCGAGCTCGGCTGGCTCCGCCAGTGGCTGGCGCCGGACGAGGCTCCTGCGCAGCCCGAGCTGCCACCGGTCTTGCTGTTCGTCATGGGGATCAACCAGTGGCGCGAAGAGCAGGAGTGGCCGCTCGCCCGCGCCGTCGACACCGACCTGTTCCTGCGCACGGGCGCCCGTCTCGCCTTCGAAGCCCCGGATGCCGGGGAAGGGGCCGACGCGTTCACCTACGACCCCGCCGACCCGGTGCCGACCACCGGCGGCGCCCTGCTGATGTCGAACGAGTTCCCGGCCGGCCCCTTCGACCAGGCCGAGGTCGAAGCCCGGCCGGACGTCCTCGTCTACACGAGCGACCCGCTCGACGAAGACCTCGAAGTCACCGGCCGGATCCGGGCCCACCTCACCGCGGCGACCGACGCCCCGACCACCGACTGGGTCGTCCGCCTCTGCGACGTCGGCCCCGATGGCGTGTCGCGGAACATCGCCGACGGGATCGTGCGCGCGGTGGCGACGCCGGGCGAATTCACCGAGCAGGTCGTCGACCTGTGGTCCACCAGCTACGTGTTCCGCGCCGGGCACCGCATGCGCGTGCAGGTCACGTCCAGCAACTTCCCGCGCTGGGACCGCAACCTCAACACCGGGGACGGCCTGCGATCGCAAGCCGCCCACCAGGAAATCGCCCACGACGGGACCCGGTGCTCCCGCATCGTGCTCCCCGTGATCCCGGCTCCCGCGGAAGGCCGACCGTGAACGGCAGCTACGCCTCCGGCACTTCCGGCGTCCCCTTGCTCGGCGACACCATCGGCGACAACTTCGACCGCACCACTGCCGCGGACCCGGACCGCGAGGCCCTGGTCGAGGTGCCGACGGGCCGCCGGTGGACCTACACGCAGCTCCGCGCCGACGTCGACGCCCTCGCCCTGGGTTTGCTCGGAACCGGAGTCGTGCAGGGTGACCGGGTCGGGATCTGGGCGCCGAACACGGCCGAGTGGACACTGCTCCAGTACGCGACAGCGAAGATCGGCGCCATCCTCGTCAACATCAACCCGAGCTACCGGACGCACGAACTCGAGTATGTGCTGAAGCAGGCCGGGATCTCGGTCCTGGTGGCGGCGCGGGCGTTCAAGACATCGGACTACGCCGGGATGATCGAGGAGGTCCGCGGGAACTGTCCCGAGCTGCGTTCGGTGGTGCTGATCGGGTCCGGCGAGTGGGACGAGCTGCTGGCGGCCGGCCGACGCGGAGACCCGGCCCGGCTGGCCGCGACCCAGGCGGCGTTGTCGCCGGACGACCCGATCAACATCCAGTACACCTCGGGGACGACAGGCTTCCCGAAGGGCGCGACCCTGTCGCACCACAACATCCTCAACAACGGCTACTTCGTCGGCGAACTCTGCGGCTACACGCCGGAGGACCGGGTCTGCATCCCGGTGCCGTTCTACCACTGCTTCGGCATGGTGATGGGCAACCTGGCCTGCACCTCCCACGGCGCCACCATGGTCATCCCCGCACCGGGCTTCGACCCGAAGGCAACGCTGGCGGCCGTGCAGCAGGAGCGGTGCACGTCGCTGTACGGCGTCCCGACGATGTTCATCGCCGAACTGAACCACCCCGACTTCGCCGACTACGACCTGTCCAGCCTGCGCACCGGGATCATGGCCGGGTCGCCGTGCCCGGTCGAGGTGATGAAGCAGGTCGTGTCCCGGATGGGCATGGAGCAGGTCACCATCTGCTACGGCATGACCGAAACCAGCCCGGTCTCGACCCAGACCCGCGTGGACGATTCGCTCGAACTGCGCGTCTCGACCGTCGGGCGGGTGCACCCGCACCTGGAGATCAAGCTGGTCGACCCGGCCACCGGGCTGACCGTGCCGCGCGGCGAGGCGGGAGAGCTGTGCACCCGCGGCTACTCGGTGATGCTGGGCTACTGGAACGACCCGGAGAAGACCGCCGAGGTGATCGACGCCGCGCGCTGGATGCACACCGGCGACCTCGCGGTGATGGACGCCGACGGGTACGTCAACATCACCGGCCGGATCAAGGACATGGTCATCCGCGGCGGGGAGAACATTTACCCCCGCGAGATCGAGGAATTCCTCTACACCCACCCCGACGTCGTCGACGCCCAGGTCATCGGCGTGCCGGACGTCAAGTACGGCGAAGAGCTCTGCGCGTGGGTCAAGCTGCGCGACGGCGCCGGCGAAGTGACCGCCGAGAGCCTGCGCGCCTTTGCCACCGGGAAACTCGCGCACTACAAGATCCCGCGGTACGTCCTGGTCGTCGACGAGTTCCCGATGACCGTGACCGGGAAGGTCCGGAAGGTCGAGATGCGGGAGAAGTCCGTCCAGGTCCTCGACCTGGGCGAGGCCGCCGCGATCAGGAACGCGTGACATGGACTTCGGCACGACTCCGCTCGACCGCGAAGTGGGTACCTCCGCTGGCCGACGCCGGCGAACTGCTCGACGCGATCACCCCGACACCCGCCGAGAAGCGTGTCCGGTGGTCAAGAGCGCCACTCGGGAGCACCTGATGCGGACGCCAGGAGCGCCTCGACCTTCACCCGGATCTCGCGCATGACGGACACGATGTGCGCTTCGTGCTCCTCGGTGAGCCTGGCCACCGGGACCGAGCAGCTGAGGGCGTCGATGGCCGGGGTGTCGTACCGCAGCGCGAACCCGAAGCCCGCTATGCCCGGCACGGTCTCCTCGTGCTCGATCGCGTACCCGCGCGCACGTACCTGCGCCAGGTCGGCCAGCAGCGCGGCACGATCGGTGAGGGTCTTCTCGGTCAGGGCGGCGAACGGGCCGGTCAGCCGCGAAAGCTCGGCGTCGGAGCGCTCGGCGAGCAGCGCCTTGCCGAGCGCGCCGGCGTGAGCCGGGATTCGACGCCCGACCCGGCTGATCGTGCGCACGTACTCGTGGGACTCGCGGGTCGCGAGGTAGACGACGTCCGGGCGGTCGAACCGGGCCAGGTGGATCGTTTCGCCGAGTGCGTCCGAAGCCTCGTCCAGGTAGGGGCGGACCGTGCGCACCCGCCGGTCGGTGTCGAGGTAGCTCGTGCCCGTGAGCAGAGCGCGGATTCCGATGCCGTAGAGGGAGCCGGTGACGTCCGTGCGCACCCAGCGGGAGTCGACCAGGGTCTGGAGCAATTGGTACATGCTGCTGCGCGGCACGTCCAGTTCGGTGGCGAGTTCCTCCAGCCGAGCCGGCCGATCACCTCGCGCGGCGAGCAGCTCCAGCAGCGCGACGGTCCGGGCCGCCGATTTCACGCCGCGGATCCCCTTGCTCCGGCCCACGCCAGCCTCTGACATGCCGCCATCGTAAATCTTGCCCCCGCGCAGCCATTGACCCCGCGGAGTCCGCCCCCTAACCTCCATCTGCATATGTAGACGAGATCTGTATACAAGGACATTGTTCATATATCTGAACAATGCACACGTACCCGAAGCCGTTGCCGAACGACACAGTTCAAAGGGGAACTGACATGCCGCTCATCGTGGTCGGGATCAGCGTGCTGATCCTGCTCCTGCTGATGACCAAGCTGAAGCTGAACGGCTTCGCCGCGCTGCTGCTCGTCGCCGTGGCGGTCGCCATCGTCCAGGGGATTCCGCTGGGCAAGATCCCCGACGTCCTCTCCGAAGGCATCGGCGGCCAGATCGGCGACACGATGCTCACCATCGGCCTCGGCGCGATGGTCGGCCGGGTGATGGGCGACTCCGGTGCCGCGCAACGGATCGCCGGAAAGCTCCTCGACGCCTTCGGCCCCCGGTGGGTCCAGGTGGCCATGGTCGTCACGTCCATGCTCATCGGCGTGACCATGTTCTACGAGGTCGCCTTCGTCATCATCGTGCCCATCGCGTTCACCCTCGTCCGGGTCACCGGCGCAAAGCTGCTGTGGGTCGGACTGCCGATGTCCATCGCCCTGTCCACCATGCACAGCTTCCTGCCGCCCCACCCCGGACCGACCGCCGTCGCCGCGACCTTCCACGCCTCGGTCGGACTGACCCTGTTCTACGGCCTGTTCATCGCCATCCCGGCCGGGGCGCTCATCGCCCTGGTGTGGCCGCGGCTGCCGTTCGTCAAGCGGATGGACCCCGCCGTGCCCACCGGCCTGGTCGGCGAACGCGAGTTCACCGACGAGGAAATGCCTGGTCTGGGCTGGTCGCTGGGGGTCGCGCTGGTCCCCGTGGTGCTCATCGCCGGCGCCGCGGTGACCGACCTGGCCGTCTCCGGCGACGGCCCCTTCCTGCACCTCATCGCCTTCATCGGCTCGGCCCCGATCGCGCTGCTGCTCACCTTGCTGCTGGCGGTGTGGGTGTTCGGTCCGCGGATCGGCCGGAGCCTGGACGAAGTAAGCGCTTCCTGCGCTTCCGCCGCCAAGGCGATGGCGATGATCCTGCTGGTCATCGGCGCCGGCGGTGCCTTCAAGAACGTCCTCGTCGAAGGCGGGATCTCCGACTACATCAAGGATGTCACGCACAGCTGGCCCATTTCGCCGCTCATCCTCGCGTGGCTCATCGCGGTCATCCTGCGCGTGGCGCTCGGCTCCGCCACGGTCGCCGTCGTCACCGCGTCCGGCGTGGTGCTGCCGCTGGTGGCGGGCAGCGGGATCCACCCCGAGATGATGGTGCTCGCCGTCTCCTGCGGCTCGATCGCCTTCTCCCACGTCAACGACCCGGGCTTCTGGCTGTTCAAGGAGTACTTCAACCTCTCGGTCGTCGAAGCGATCAAGGTCCGGACCAGCTACACCACCGTCCTGGCGATCCTCGGCCTCGGCGGCGTCCTCGCCGTCGACGGCATCCTTGGCGCCCTCAACCTCTGAACACCCGTCACAGAAAGACAGCCATGAGCGTCGAGCAGCCGATCGTCACCGCCTTCTCCGTCTACCCGGTCGCCGGCCGGGATTGCATGGAGCTGAACCTTTCCGGCGCCCACGGGCCCTACTTCACCCGCAACGTCGTCGTCCTCGAAGACTCCGAGGGACGCACCGGACTGGGCGAGGTACCGGGCGGGGAAAAGATCACCCGGACGCTGCGCGACGCCGAATCCCTCGTCGTCGGCGCGAAAGTGGGCGACTGCAAACGCGTCCTGCGCGAGATCGGCGACCGGTTCGCCGACCGCGACACCGGTGGCCGCGGCAGCCAGACCTTCGATCTCCGCACGACCGTCCACGCCGTCACCGCCGTCGAGGCGGCGCTGCTCGACCTGCTGGGACAGCACCTCGACGTCCCGGTCGCGGCGCTGCTCGGAGACGGGCAGCAACGCGACTCCGTCCGGGTGCTGGGCTACCTCTTCTACGTCGGCGATCCCGACCGCACGGATCTCGAGTACGCCCGCGAACCCGGCTCGGCCGTCGACTGGCACCGGATCCGGCACGAGGAAGCCCTGACGCCCGAAGCGATCGTCCGTCAGGCCGAGGCCACCCACGACCGGTACGGCTTCCGCGACTTCAAACTCAAGGGAGGCGTTCTGGAAGGCGCGGAAGAGGTCGAAGCCGTACTCGCGCTCAAGCAACGCTTCCCCGACGCCCGGATCACGCTCGACCCCAACGGGGCCTGGTCCCTGCGCGAAGCGATCGAGCTCTGCCGGCCCCTGGTCGGCACCCTCGCCTACGCCGAAGATCCCTGCGGCGCCGAAGACGGCTACTCCGGACGCGAGATCCTCGCCGAATTCCGGCGCGCGACCGGCCTGCCCACCGCGACCAACATGATCGCGACCGACTGGCGGCAGCTGACCCACGCCCTGGCCCTGCAGTCGGTCTCCATCCCGCTGGCCGACCCGCACTTCTGGACCATGCAGGGCTCGGTGCGCGTGGCCCAGCTGTGTCACGCGATGGGGCTGACCTGGGGCTGCCACTCCAACAACCACTTCGACATCTCGCTGGCCATGGTCACCCACTGCGGTGCCGCCGCCCCGGGCGAGTACAACGCCCTCGACACGCACTGGATCTGGCAGGAAGGCCTGGAACGGCTCACCACCGCCCCGCCCCGCATCGTCGACGGGGAAGTCGCGATCCCCGACGCCCCCGGTCTCGGCATTCAACTCGACCGGGATCGACTCCTCGCCGCCCACGAGCTCTACCAGGAGAAGGCGCTGGGAGCTCGCGACGACGCGGCCGGGATGCGCTATCTGATCCCCGGCTGGGAGTTCGACGGCAAACGCCCCTGCCTGGTGCGGTAGCGGCGGGATGCCGTCACGGGCGGGGCGCTCCGATCGCCGGACTCGCGGTGTCCACCTGATACTCAAGGATGCGATTAGTCATTTTCTTGAGTATGGTGCAGTGGTGGACGAGGAAGGGTTGCTTCGATGGCCTTGCGACATGCCGTGCTGGCAGCGCTCCTGGACAGCGAGTACAGCGGATACCAGCTGGCGAAGGCGTTCGACGTCGGCGTCGCGAACTTCTGGCACGCCCTGCCCCAGCAGCTGTACGCCGAGCTGACCAAGCTGGAGAAAGAAGGGCTGGTCGCGGGCCGGCAGGTGATCCAGGAGACCCGGCCCAACAAACGTCTGTTCCGGGTCACCGACGCCGGTCGCGCCGAGCTGGAGAAGTTCGCCGCGGGCGCGTCGAAGCCCTCGTTCATCCGTGACGATCTGCTCGTCAAGGTCCAGGTCGCCGACGTCATCGGCACCGCACCGGTGATCGAACAGCTCGAAGAGCGAGCGTCCGCGGCCGAGGCCAAGATCGAGCTCCTCGGCAAGCTGCTGCGGCAGCTGCGCGGTGACGCGGGCGAGGAGGAGTTCCTCCGCCGGGGCGAACGGATCGGGCCGTACCTGACCTGCCTGCGCGGCGTGGCCTTCGAGCAGGAGCAGCGGGACTGGTGCCTGCGGATCGCAGCCGTCCTCAAAGAAAGGCAGTCGACTCATGCCGAGCGGTGAATACCTGCGCTACGTCGCCCTGGGCGACAGCCATACCGAAGGGCTCGGCGACGGGGACGACACCGTCGGCCTGCGGGGCTGGGCCGACCGGCTCGCCGAACACCTCGCGGCCGTCGACCCCGGGCTCTGGTACGCCAATCTGGCCGTCCGGGGACGTGTCGCCGGCCAGGTCCGCGCCGAGCAGCTGGGGCCCGCCCTGGCCCTGCGCCCCGACCTGGCCACCGTCGTCGCCGGAGTCAACGACCTGCTCCGGCCCCGGTTCGACGCGGCAAGGGTGGCCGAGCACCTGGAGGAGATGTTCGCCGCGCTCACGGCCGCCGGTGCCCACGTGGTCACCCTCACCGTCCCCGACGTCGGAAAGATCGCGCCGCTTGCCCGGCCCATCAGCTCCCGCGTGTTCGACCTCAACACCCGCATCCGCGCCGCGGCCGACCGCCACAACGTCACGGTCGCCGAAACCGGCCGAGAGGCCGTCGCCACCGACGCACGGATGTGGAGCACGGATCGGCTCCACGCCAGTCCACTCGGCCACGAGCGAATCGCCGCAGCCGTCGCCCAAGCCCTCCACCTGCCCGGAAGCGACGACGCCTGGACGCTCCCCCTGCCGCCACAGGCAGTCCCCGCGGGCCGGCAAGCCGTAGCGGCCGAACTGCGCTGGGCGGCCACATTCCTCGGCCCCTGGCTCGGCCGCCGGCTGCGCGGCCGGTCCTCGGGCGACGGCCGCACGGCAAAGCGGCCCCGGCTTCTGCCGCTGAGCGCCGCCCCCGACTCCCCGGCAGACGCCGGTCAACGGGAATTCTCGTAGGGACGGCCCGGCCCCGGGCGGTCTCCTCTCGAACGGCTCATGACTACGAGGACGTCACGGTCACCACCGGCGGAGACGGTGGCCGGTGTCGCCCCACGGCGAAGTGAGCCGGACGCCGTCTTCGGTGAAGAAGAACCTGCCTCCCACGACCGCCGCGCCGAGACCGAGCACGTTGGTGAGCATCGGCAGCACGTACGGCAACGAGGCCGGCTCGTCCAGCGCGTCCAAGGCGAGCAGGCGGAGGGTCGACGGCGTGGCGATCAACGCCCCGAGCAGGAACAAGCCGAACCAGGCCAGTTTCCACTGCCGGCGCTTGGCCGGGCTGAACACCCGCAAGGGCAACCGGCTTCCACACGAACCGCAGGCCACCGTGGCTTCGACGAGGCCGGTGGCGGGCCGGGAAACCGGAATGTCGCTCAGCGAGTACCGGACGGTGGTCGTGGCCACGACGACGTACTCGCGGTGCCGCTCGCCGTGGATGCAGGCCAGCCGCACCCGCGGGTACTCGCCTGTCTCGGCCACTGCTGCCTCACCACTTCCCGTGCTGCGTCGGCAGTATCGGGCCCAGTCGCGGGGACGGGTCCCGGGACATCTGATCCGGGACCTGTCCCCGGCCACGCCCCCCACGCTCGGCGCATGCAGCTGAAGGCGGCCACCACCGGACAAAACCGGTACGGGCCGCCGCGGTGACGCGGGGTCAGCGGGCCGATACGCGATTTCGTACACTGCCCGCGTGGGCAAGGGGCGAGTCGTGGCCAACCGCTACCGGTTGGAGGAGGAGCTCGGCCGGGGTGGCATGGGCGTCGTCTGGCGGGCGGTCGATCTCGAGCTCGGCCGGCAGGTGACCCTCAAGCGCGCACTGGGCGAGGACGCCGGGCAGATCCGGCGGGAGGCGCGGATCGGTGCCGGGCTGCTGCACTCGAACGTCGTCACCGTGTTCGACACGGTCACCGACGGGGACGCCCAGTGGCTGGTCACGGAGTACCTGGCTGCCCGGAGTCTCGAGGAACTCGTCGACGACGGCGGGCCGCTGCCCGAGGACCGGGTCCGGCGGATCGGCGCGCAGCTCGCCGCGGCGCTCGCGGACATGCACGCCCGTGGCATCGTCCACCGCGACGTCAAACCGGGCAACGTCCTGGTGACCGCGGACGACGTCGCCAAGCTGACCGACCTGGGCATCGCCCGCTGGACCGAGGTCACCCGCACCGGCGGCGCCCAGCTCACCGGCACGCTCGGGTACGTCGCGCCGGAGGTGGCCGACGGCGCCGAAGCCGGGCCCGCCTCGGACGTCTTCTCCCTGGGAGCCACCCTCTACGCCGCGATCGAAGGCCGGTCGCCGTGGGGGTCGGGTGAGGACGGCCCGTTCGCGCAGATGCGCCGCGCCGCCGCCGGGCGGCCCGCACCCGCCGAGCGCGCCGGGCCGTTCGCGCCGGTGCTCGACGTGCTGATGGCCCGGCGCCCGGCTGACCGGCCCGGCGCCGCCGAAGTGGTCACGCTGCTCACGGCGGACGCGCCCGTGCCCCGGCCGCGCCGCCTCCTGCGCCGCCGGGTGCTCGCCGGCGCCGCGGTGGCGGCGGTGGCCGCGCTGGTGGCCGGGTTCGTCCTCGCCCGGCCGCTGTGGACCACCGCCGGCGGCGCCCCGGCCGGGCCGACCACCCCCAGCGCACCGGCTGGGGCGAACACCCTCGGGTCCGACCCGGCCGGGACGGACCCGTGCGCGGCGATCTCGCTCAACTCGCTCGCCGCGTTCGGGGAGCCGTTCGTGGACCCGGAGGTGCTGAACTTCGGCACCTGCGTCGTCACGACCACGCTGACCGGCAAGGCCGGGAAGGTGCAGACCCGGCTCGACCTGACCGGCCCGCTGCGGTACCCGCCCCGGCCGCCGGTGCCCGGGAAGATGGGCGAAGTCGAGTACCCCGAGATGCACGACGGCTCCTGCGAGCGCGCCATCTCGCTGGCCGATGCCAATCGGATCGTCGTCACCTCACGCGCGATAGAACGCGCGCAGGACGCGCCGGTGTGCTCCTACTCGGAGTCGGTGCTGTCCGGCGTGCTGGCCACGCTCGCCAACGGGCCCCTGCCGCGGCGCGCCCAGCTCCCGGAGCGGTCACTGGCGCACGTCGACGCCTGCCGCCTGCTCGACGACGCCGCGACGACCGGCGTGCTGGGCCGGGCCAAGAAACCGGACCGCGCGTTCGGCGGCTGGGGCTGCACCTGGGAGCACGATCCGCGCACGCTCACCGTCGAGTACAGCCGGGAGTGGCCGATCGAGAAGGACGAGGAGGTGCCGGGCGACCGGATCCGCATCGGGAACCGCAACGCCGTCGTGGCGCCGGTGCCCGGTGGGCACCCGGAGTGCGCCGTCAAGGTCGTGCACCGCTCCTACACCCCCGCCCTGCCGATGCTGGAGGGCACTCCGCAGGACCGGGAGGAAGTCGCCGTCGTCACGGTCGAGGACACCGCGGCGGCCGGTGGGGACACGCTGTGCGCGACCGCGCGATCGCTGGCGGAGGTCCTCGTCCGGCAGCTGCCCTGAGCCGGGGACCGGTCCCCGGCGGTCCCGGCTAGAAAGGGAGCCGAGGCCGGGTTCGCGGGCCGGAGCAGACGGGACGAGAAGTGGCGATACGGGTACTGGCCGGTGGGGCGCTCCTGGTGGTGGCCATGGCCGGTCCGGCAGCCGAGGGGGCTGCCGGACCGGTGCCGCGCACCTGGCACGTCGGCCCGCACGGGAAGTACACAGGAGTGCAGGCCGCGGCCGACCTCGCCCGGCCGGGCGACACGGTCGCGATCGAGGCCGGCGTGTACCCGGGCGGGCTGACCGTCCGCCGCGACGGCGCCCCGGGCCGCCCGATCCGGTTCACCGGCACCGGCGGCACCGCGGTGCTGACCGGCGCCGGCGGCCTGGCGGTGGGCGGGCACAGCTGGCTGGAGTTCACCGATGTGACCGTGTCCGGCTCGACCCGCTTCGGCGTGTACGCCGCGGGCGCGCACGACCTCGTGTTCGACCGGTTCGGCGTCGACGGCTCCCGCGACGGCGGGCTCGTGCTGGTCGGCACCCGGCGGGTACGGATCACCGGCTGTGACATCCGCGGAACCAACGCCGGCGGCACCGCGGCCGACCACGAAGCGCTGAGCATCGCCTCCGGCTCGTCGGACGTCGAGGTGTCCGGCTGTCACGTGCACGACAACGGCGAGGAAGGCATCGACGTCAAGTACGACGACGCCGCCCGGGTGAAGATCCACCACAACGTCGTGACCGGCAACCGCGGCCCGGACATCTACGTCGACTCATCGTCCACAGTGGACGTCTACGCCAACGTGGTCGGCGGGACCCGCGAGGCCACCAAGGCCGGGATCGGGCTCGCCGTCGAGGACTACTCGGAAAGCCGGCTGCTGTCGAAGGTCCGGGTCTTCGACAACCTGTCCACCGGCAACGCGCAGGCCGGGCTGAGCCTCTGGGCCGAGTCGACCGGGACCATGCGGGACCTGACGATCGTCAACAACACCTTCTCCGGCAACGCCCGCGGCTCCCTGCTGATCGACGCCGACCGGTTCACCGGAACGAACACCTTGCGCAACAACGTGTTCGGTGACGGGCCGGTCGACGCCGGGCCGTTCGCCGCCGACCACAACCTCGCCGGCGATCCGGGGTTCGCCGATCCGGCTCGCGGCGACTACCACCTCGCCGAGGGCTCGGCCGCGGCCGACGCCGGCAGCCCCGGGTGCGCGCCCGCGTTCGATCTCGACGGTGTCGCCCGGCCCGCCGGCGCGGGCTTCGACATCGGTGCCTACGAACGGAGGTGGCCGTGACCACCGAACGCCTCGACCCACACCACCAGCGCAGCCTGCGGCACGGCGTCGCCGGCACCGTGCCGGGCATGTTGAGCGCGCTCACCGTCACCGGCGGCGTCGCGGTGCCGCCGTCGCCCGGCAGCCGGGTGACCTTCGGGCGCAACCGGCTGGAGGTCGACGTGTGCGTCGGCGAGGAGGACGTGCGGATCAGCCGGGTCCACGGGCTGCTCGTGCGCGAGCGGGACCGCTGGTGGCTGAGCAACACCGGCCGCTCGCCGATCCGCCTGTCCGACAGCGTCCTGCTGCACCGCGACAGCGAACCGCTGCCGCTGGCGGACGGCTACACCGCGCTGTTCCTGCGCGGGACCCGCGAGCACGTGCTGGAGCTGCTCGTCTCCGACGGCGAGGCCGGTGTCGCCACGCGCCGCCCGACGCACCCGACGGCACCGCCGAAACGCTGGCGGCTGTCCCCCGAAGAGCACCTCGTGCTGGCGGTGCTCGGGCAGCGGTACCTCGGCTACGACCCCCACCCGCTGCCGCTGTCCCGTCAGCAGGTGGCCGCCGAGCTCGCCGACCGGCGGCCACATGAGAACTGGACGGTCAAGCGCGTCGAACACCTCGTTTCCCGGGTCCGGCAACGGCTTTCCGACGCCGGCGTGCACGGGCTGCGCCGGGAGGAGGTGGGGGAGCCGGTGGGGCTGACCCTGACCGTGAACCTGCTGCGCGAGCTGGTGCTTTCGACGACCCTGGTGCCGATGGACCTCGAATGGCTCGAGCTTCCCGACCCCCCGCTTGCCCCCGGCTGAGGGTGGCCGTGCTCCGGCCGGTCGGAGCCGACCCGCCGCCGTTCGGGTATCCCGGGCACGTGCGTGTCGGTGACCAGGTGCGGACTCCCGGCGGCGGCACCGGCCTGATCGAGCGGTTCGGCACGGCAGACGGCGCCCGGCTGTTCCACGTCGGGCGGCCGGCGGGGTGAGCGTACTCGGCATCGACGCCCTCGGCTCCCTGCCGGCGGAGGCGGGCTGGGACCGGTCCCCGCGCAGGTGAACTAGAAATCAGGTATGCAGCGGTCCAAGAGGCGGAAGCCGAAGAAGCGACGGCACCGCATGCCGCCGAAAGAGCCGAAGCGGCCTCCTGTCGCACCGGCGGAACCGGCCGCGGGGGCAGTGGTCCACCCGCTGCCGGGGTTCCGCGACCCCGCCGGCCTCCCCGAGCTGTGCCGGAGCCTGATCAGCGCGGTGCACCTGCTGAGGACCGGGCACGACGCAGCGTTGCTGCGAGCCTTCCTGGAGGGCCGCCGGGTGGCCTTCGGCCTCCTCAAGCCGTGGTGGCGCCGGATGTTCCAGGCCTCGCGGGCCACGTACCTCCGAGCGTTGCCTCCGGCATTGGCCGCACTGGACAGGGAACTGGAGCGCCGGCGAGCAGGCGACCAGCGCCGCCGAGCGGTCGACCTCCACCGGGTCGAGTGGCCGGCAGCCCCGGATCCGATCCTCCCTCCCAGTCCCTGCCTGACCGGGGACAGGTGCGAGAACTGCTCGTCTCGCACCGGACGTCTGCACGTCATCGTCGAGGACTGTGCGATCGGCGTTCCGATGGGGTTGCGCCTGGCGTGCGCGGTCCTGTGCCGGGAATGCAAAGCCCTGCCGTTCGGGCAGATGTTCGGCCCGGCGGAAATATCCCGGCGCGTCATGCAGCACAGAACGCACTGATCGCCGATGGGACAGCACGGCGATGAGGGGCCAGGAGGTGCCCGCAGGACGACGGAGGCGGCTTCGGCCGGCTCGCCGATCAGCGCGCGGCCACTTCGGCCGCGCTAGCCGTTCCCCGCGCCTGGCCGAGCAGGTAACCGGTGCCGCGGACCGTGTGGATCACCCGTGGCTCGCCGAGTTTGCCCCGCAGCTGGGCGATCAGAACGTCCAGGACGTTGGTGGCCGGGGGAACGAGCTCGTCCCAGGCGGCGGCCAGCAGGTCGGCGCGGCGGACCGGTTCGCCGGGCGTGGCGAGCAGGCGGTGCAGGACGGCGAATTCCTTGCCGGTCAGCGTGAGCAGGACACCGCCGCGGCGGCCCTCGTGGCGGCTGGTGTCCAGCTCGAGGTCGGAGCACCGCAGGACGAAGGCCCGCGGGCGAGCCGGCGCCGTCGGGATTGCGCCCCAGGCAGCGGCTGTAGGCGTCGAGATCGCTGGTCACGCCCTCGACGATGTCCCGCAGCTTGGTGATCGGGCCGGTCAGCTTGCCGACGTCGGGCAGCTTCGTGGCCGTCGCCGAACTTCGCGCGGTACCGCTTGGTGAACAGCTCCAGGAAACTCGTTCGGGCAGCGCACCGCCGGCGTGCGGAGGTGGGCGCCAGGATGGTGGCCGTACCAGGACAACGCCCAGTCCGCCGGGACCGGCTGTCCGTCGACGGCCAACTGCGCCAACCCCACTTTGAGCTCCACAGGCAGCTCTTGACTCCACTCGGGAACAGGCGGCGCCGGCAGCCCTCCTTGCAGTGTCGTTCCCGCGACCGTGACTCCCCGGCCCGGCGGAACCCAGGCGTGGCCACGCGCCGGTCGATCTGGTCGAGGGGGGGGCGGAGCAACGGCCTGCGTGCTGGCCGGCCGCGTCGTCGAAGGCTGATTGTCCAGCCGCCGTGAAGGGGCAGGCTGCGCCGGCGCCTGCGTCGTTCCGGAGACAGGGGTTCGCTTGATGCGCCGAACCAGCCAGACGACGATCACCAGCACGACCAGGAACGCGATCATCCCTGCCAAAGAACCCCCTTGGCCTGACTACCTTCAGGCGTCGAACACCTCCAGGTCGGTGCCGCCCCGGCCTCGGGTGGTAGCCGGTGCCCGCCGGACGAGAGTTACCAGCTCCAGCGGTCGGCTCCAACCCAGACGATTACCTCAGCCACCGGATCGACCATCTGGCCGATCACCGAGCCGAGCGCTCTCGCTGTCCTCGGACAAGGACCCACTCGCTGGGCGCTGATCCGCGTCATCGGACGCGCGCCGCGGCGGACGACTTGTGGATGTTTGTCCGTCTACATGTAACGCAACCCCGCCAACAATCGACACATGCGTCGTGCTTCAGACACGTCGTTCCTTCACTTTGGTCTTGCCAGCTGCCGCCGCAGCACTGACGCTCGCTGGCTGCGGAAGTGAGCCGCATTCGAAGACCTCACCGCTGGACGGTTCGCGTGAAGCGCTCAGCTAGGTCGCTAGCTGCGGAGAAGCGGTTCCGGGAGCGGGTGGCGGAACTGGGCGGCACGGTGCTCGAACCGGAATGGCTCGGTGTGGATACCCCGCATCGTGTCCGCTGCGTTGCCGGTCACGAGGGCTCTCCCAGGCCGTCCAGCGTCCAGCATGGGAATGGGATCTGCCGCACTTGCGCCGGTAAGGACCCGAAAGCCGCTAGAGCCGCGTTCTACGCGCGGGTGGTTGAGTTAGGCGGGAAGGTGCTCGGGCCAGAATGGCTCGGCAATCGAGCCCCGCACCGGGTGCGGTGCGCCGCCGGACACGAATGCACCACTATCCCTTCCAACGTCCAACAGGGAGAGGGAATCTGCCGCGCTTGCGCGGATGGCGGTAGGGGCTCCGGAAGGTCCCTCTGTGCGTGGGACGCGTTTCTCGCTTGCGTTGCCGGACAGGGCGGCACGGTGCTAGAGCCCGAATGGCTCGGCTCCGGGACTCTACATCGGGTGCGGTGCGCTGCCGGGCACAATGGGAAGATTCGGCCGAATGCCGTACAACAAGGTCGCAAGATCTGTGGCAGATGCCGATCGGCAAGGTCTCTTGCTCTGTGGGACAAATTCCGGACCCGAGTGGCCGAACTAGGCGGCGAAGTGATCGAACCGGAATGGCTCGGGAACAACGTGCCACATCGGGTACAGTGCGCTGCCGAGCATGACTGCACTCCCAGACCAGCCGGCGTCCTAAAAGGGCCAGGGCTCTGCCAAACCTGCGCATTTCGTACCTCGGGGGCCACAAAGTCTCTCACAGCTTGGGCCACATTCCGGGATCAGGTGGCTGAGCTGGGAGGGGAAGTGCTGGAGCCGGAATGGCTCGGTAGCGACGCCCCCCCACCGGGTGCGCTGCGCGGCTGGGCACGACTGCACGCCTTGGCCGTCCAGCGTCGCGAGGGGGCAGGGGGTCTGCCGCGCGTGCGCCGGAAATAGCCCAGAGGTCGCTAGTGTCCTGCGCCTGAAATTCGTTGGCAATATCGTGCGAGCGAGTCGATGATCTCCTCAGCAGTCTTGCGCCACACGAACGGCCGGGGGTTGT
>NZ_JBHVXZ010000144.1:0-22815 GCF_042881395.1 Amycolatopsis sp. NPDC058278
GGCTGGGTTCCCCCGGGGCTGCTTAGCGGCCCCCCCCCCTGGGTTGGGGGGGGGGCGCGGGGGGGGGGCCGGGGCCTTTGGGGGGGGGGGGTACGCCCCGGCCCCACCACGCTCTGCCGGGCGACGCGAGGTGGCGCCGCGTGCCCGGCTGGTCCGAAATGGCCTACCCGGCGGGCCGTGTCCGGGTTTGTCCCGATTGGACCGTCCAGGGCGGGGTGCCGCACTGCGGGCGCCAAGTACCGAGGTGCACCCACTGCCGGCCCCAGGCGTGGGACATCAACACCGTGGGTCGCCGGCACTGCGGACAGGTCTGCGGCGCCGAGTCGATGGACACCTCGTCCTCCTCCGGGCGGTGAATGGTCGCGGGGAAGAGGATCGTCCGAACGGGACGGGAGCGGACCGGGGAAACTACCCGGATGGCTACGCGGGTGACCCGGGCTGCCCCACCAGCCACGAAGCCACCTGGGTGCGCGAGGTGAGGCCGAGCTTCACCAGGATGTTCTCGACGTGCCCTTCCACGGTCCGTCCGCTGAGGACCAGGGCGGCCGCGATCTCCTTGTTGCTCATCCCGCGCGCCACCAGCTCGGCGATCTCCCGCTGCCGCCGGGTCAGCCCGCCGGGCTCGGCCGCCTTGGCCGCCACCCGGGTGGCGGGCCGTTCCCGCAGCGCGTACCGGATCACCTCGTCGAGGCCGAAGCCGGCCGCCTCGGCGAACGCCGTGTCGAAGGCGTCGTCCCCGAGCGCCTTGCGGGCCGAAGCGGCGCACTGCTCGTCGACACCCTGGTAGGGACTCATCTCGCCGACGCGGGCGCCGCTGAGCCGCCAGACCGCGCCGGCGCCGCCGAGCAGCCGGGCCGCCCGGCCGTGCTCGCCTTCGGCGGAGTGGCACCACGCGAGCGCCTCGATGAGGAACGCGAGCAGCGTCCGGTCGGGCAGCCGCAGGGCGATGGCCTCGTGCAGCAGATCGGCGGCCTGCCGCGCTTCTCCGGCCCGCCAGCGGTGGATCGCGACGGCCCACAACGCGTAGCCCCGGGACCAGCGCGCGCCGTGCCGGTCGGTCAGGGTGAGCGCCTCCTCCGCGGCGGCCGCGCCCCGCGGATCGCCGAGGAAGAAGCGCGCGGCGGCCAGCAGGATCAGGGTGTCGAACACCAGCAGCGCGTCACCGGCCGTGCGGTACCCGGCCAGCGCCCGCTCCAGCAGTTCTTCACCGCCGGTCAGGTCACCGGTGAAGAACGTGGCCATGCCGGCACACTCCGCGTGGCCGGCCCGGAGCCGTTCGTCGTCGAACTCCTCGGCGAGCTCGCCCAGCTCCGCCAGCAGTTCCGCGTGCGGTGCGCCGGTCTGGATCGCGAGGAACGCCATCGCGTACAGCGCCCTGGCCCGGACCAGGGTGTGCTCGCCGCACTGCTCGAGACCGCGGCGCAGGTACCCGCAGCCCTCCGGCACCAGGCCGCCGCCGAACCAGAAGTTCCACAGCGAAGCGGCGATGTCCAGCGCCTGGTTCGCCCGCCCGGACCCGGACAGGCAGTGTTCCAGCACGGCCCGGAGGTTGGCGTGCTCGCGGCGGAGCCGGCCGAGCCACTCCGACTGCCGCGGGCCGAACCCCTCGGTCCGGTAGCGCCGTGCGAGGTCCGCGTAGTACCCGGCCAGCCGGGCCCGCACGCCGGCCTCGTCGCCCTCGGCCAGCCGGGCGCCGCCGTATTCGCGGACGGTCTCCAGCATCCGGTACCAGGCGTGCCGCCCGAACGTGCCGTTCTGCCGGCTGAGGACCGATTTGTCCACCAGGCCGGTCACGACGTCCAGCGCGCTGCCGCCGTCCTGCGCGGGCGCGCAGACCTGCTCGGCGGCGTCGAGGTCGAATCCGCCGGGGAACACCGACGCCTGCGCCCACAGCTGCTGTTCCGCGGGGGTGCACAGCTCGAAACTCCAGTCGATCGCCGCTTCCAGGGTCCGGCGGCGGGGCTGCACGGTGGCGGGACGCGAAGTGAGCAGGCCGAGCCGGTCGTCGAGCCGCTCGAGGACCTGGTCGACCGCCAGCACGCGCACGCGGACGGCGGCCAGTTCGATGGCCAGCGGGATGCCCTCCAGTCGCCGGCAGATCCGGCTCACCGTCGCGCGGTTGTCCGGGGTGAGCTCGAAGCCGGGGCAGACGGCCGCCGCCCGATCGGCGAACAGCGTGACCGCTTCGACCGGGCCGCCGCCGGTGTCCTCGTCGCCGGGGACGGGCAGCGGCTCGACGTGCAGCAGGTGCTCGCCCTCCACGTGCAGCGTGTGCCGGCTGGTGGCGACGACCCGGAGCCCGCCGGAGACCGCGAGCAGTTTCGCGACCAGCGTCGCGCACTCGTCGGCGACCTGCTCGCAGTTGTCGAGCACCAGCAGCAGCTGCTTGTCCTCGAGGTACTCGGCGAGCCCGGCGGCCTGGTCGCTCGTGCCGCGCAGGCCGAACGCCGTCGCCACGGTGTTCGGCACCAGGTGCGCATCACCGACGTCGGCCAGCTCGACCAGCCACACGCCGTCCGGGAAGGCCCGCCGCACGTCGGCGGCGACCCGCAGCGCCAGCCGCGTCTTGCCGACGCCACCGGCGCCGGTCAGCGTGACCAGCCTGGCCGTGGACAGCAGGCGTTTGGCTTCCCCGAGCTCATGGCGCCGGCCGACGAAGCTGGTCAGCTCGGCCGGCAGGTTGCCGGCGCTTCGGCGGGAACGGGCACCCATGCGCAGAGTCTAGGACGGCACCGCCGTGTGGGGCCCGACATCGCCGTGTCGTCCTTTCAATCACGCGTGATGGCTCTCTGATCACACGAGATGCCCTCAGGCGAACTTCGTCGTAGATATTGTTAACAATCTCATCGACGATTAGGGTGCCGGTATCGAGACCCGAAGCGACGAGGGACCACCTTGATCATCGACTGCCACGGCCACTACACCACCGCCCCGCCCGCGCTCGCGGCATGGCGCGACCGCCAGATCGCCGCGCTGGCCGGCTCCGGTGCCGCGCCCACCGCGGCCGACCTGCGGATCAGCGACGACGAACTGCGCGAGACGATCGAGCCGAACCAGCTGCGGCTGATGGACGAACGCGGCATCGACCTGACGGTCTTCTCGCCCCGCGCCTCCTTCATGGCCCACCACGTCGGCGGCTTCGAGACCTCGGCGGCGTGGGCGGCGATCTGCAACGAGCTCTGCCACCGCGTCAGCACGCTCTACCCGGAGCGGTTCGCGCCCGCCGCGATGCTCCCGCAGTCCCCGGGCGTCGACCCGGCCACCTGCGTCCCGGAGCTGACCCGCTGCGTCGAGGAGTACGGCGCCGTCGCGCTCAACCTCAACCCCGACCCGAGCGGCGGGCACTGGACGGCCCCGCCGCTCACCGACCGGTCGTGGTACCCGGTCTACGAGAAGATGGTGGAGTACGACGTCCCGGCGATGGTGCACGTCAGCACCAGCGTGAACCCGGCGTTCCACACCACCGGCGCGCACTACCTCAACGCCGACACGACCGCGTTCATGCAGCTCGTGCAGGGCGATCTGTTCACCGACTTCCCCACGCTGCGGCTGATCATCCCGCACGGCGGTGGCGCGGTGCCCTACCACTGGGGCCGGTTCCGCGGCCTGGCCATGGCGCTGGGCAAGCCGGAACTGGAGGAGCACGTGCTCGGCAACGTCTTCTTCGACACCTGCGTCTACCACCAGCCGGGCTCGGACCTGCTCTTCGACGTCATCCCGGCGCGCAACATCCTCTTCGCGTCGGAGATGATCGGCGCCGTCCGCAGCGTCGATCCGCGGACCGGGCACCACTTCGACGACACCCGCCGGTACGCCGAAGCCGCCCGGTTGTCCGAAGAGGACTGGGCGGCCATCCGGGAGCACAACGCCCGGGCCGTCTACCCGCGGCTGGACGCGCTGCTGAAGGGGCAGGGCCGGTGACCGCGGCCAGGACGCCCGGCTGGCTGGACTGGTGCGCCGCACCGTCCACACCGGACTTCCGGTTGCCGCCCGGAGCGGTCGACGCCCACTGCCACGTGTTCGGCCCGCAGGCGGAGTTCCCCTTCGCACCCGGGCGCAAGTACACCCCGTGCGACGCGGGCAAGGACGCCCTGTTCGCCCTGCGCGACCACCTCGGTGTCGCCCGGAACGTCATCGTGCAGGCCACCTGCCACGGCGCGGACAACTCCGCGATGGTCGACGCCGTCCGGGCCGCCGGCGGCCGGGCGCGCGGGGTCGCGACCGTCCGGCCCGACGTCGGTGCCGCCGAACTGCGGGCGCTGCACGCGGCGGGGGTGCGGGGGGTGCGGTTCAACTTCGTCAAGCGGCTGGTCGACGTCTCGCCCCGCGAAGACCTGAGCGCGATCGCGAAGAAGATCGCCCCGCTCGGCTGGCACATCGTGCTCTACTTCGAGGCCGCCGACCTGCCCGAACTCGAAACCTTCTTCGGCGGCTTGCCCGCCCCGCTGGTGATCGACCACCTGGGCCGCCCCGACGTGACCCAGCCGGTCGACGGCCCGGAATTCCGCCGGTTCCTGGACTTCGCCGGGACGAACGACGTCTGGGTGAAGGTGAGCTGCCCCGAGCGGCTCACCGTGACCGGGCCCCCGGCGCTGCACGGCGAACGCCACGCCTACACCGACGTCGTGCCGTTCGCCCGCCGCGTCGTCGAGGAGTTCCCGGACCGGGTGCTGTGGGGCACCGACTGGCCGCACCCGAACCTGAAGCACCACATGCCCGACGACGGCCTGCTCGTCGACCACGTCCCGCACCTCGCGGACACCCCGGACGCGCAACGGAAGCTGCTCGTCGACAACCCGATGCGCCTCTACTGGCCCGGCGAAACCGCCTGAACCCCCGAAGGGCATGCAATGCAGCACGCCAACGCGCTCAACCGGCTGAACCGCCTGCCGATTTCCCGGTTCCACAAGGTCACCCTGTTCGCCGTCTCGTTCGCCTACTTCTTCGAGTTCGCCGACATCAACAGCTTCGCCACCACCGCGCCCAAGCTGATCAAGCTCTGGGGCGTCACGGTCAACCAGGTCGCGTACGTGACCTCGCTGTCGTTCGTCGGCATGTTCTTCGGCTCGGTCATCGCGAGCACGATCGCCGACCGCTGGGGCCGGAAGAACGCGCTCGTGCTGACGACCGTCTGGTTCGGCGTCTTCTCGTTCGCGGCGGTGTTTTCGTGGGACATCGTGTCGCTGGGCGTGTTCCGGGTCCTGACCTCGGCGGGCCTGTCGGCGATGACCGTGGTCGCGGTGATCTACGTCAACGAGCTGTACCCGGCGGCCAACCGCGGCAAGTACCAGGCCTACGCGATCGTCATCGGCATCTGCGGCACGCCGGTGACGAACCTGATCGCCAGCGTCGTGGTCCCGCTCGGCGACTGGGCCTGGCGGCTGGTCTACCTGTGGGGCGCGCTCGGGGTCCTGCTCGTGCTGTTCACCCGGCGGCTCAAGGAGTCGCCCCGCTGGTACGAAAGCCGCGGCGAGCACACCCGGGCCGACGCGGTGCTGCGGGAGATCGAGGCGCAGGTCGCGGCCGAGAAGGGCCCGCTGCCGGAGCCGGCGCCACCGGTGGGGGAGGCCGCGGTGGCGAAGGCGCCGCTGCGGCTGTTGCTGCGCAAGAAGTACCTGCTGCCGACGCTGCTGCTCACCGTGCTGTGGGTGACGCAGACGATCGGGTTCTTCGGCTACTCGAGCTGGGCGCCGACGCTGCTGGCCAAGGAGGGCTTCAGCGTCGAGAAGTCCGTGTTCTACGTGGCGCTCACGACGGTCGGCGCGCCGCTGGGCTCCTATCTGGCGGCCCTGGTCACCGACCGCTTCGAGCGCAAGTGGTGCCTGGTCGCGTTCGGCACCGTGATCGCGCTGTGCGGGCTGCTCTACGGGCTGACGTTCGACCCGGTCCTGATCGTGGTGTTCGGCTTCCTGGTCAACATGTTCGAGCGCGGCTACACAGCCCTCGGCTACGCGTATTCGCCGGAGCTGTTCGACACGCGCGGCCGGTCACTGGGCACGGGCGTGTCGTACGGCCTGGGCCGGCTGTCGAACGCGGCGGGCCCGCTCATCGTGGCCGGGCTGTACAACGGCAGCGGCTACCGGAGCGTGTTCTTCTTCATCGCGGGGACGTGGCTGGCCGGCGCGCTGGTCCTGGCGGCCTTCGGCCCGCGGACCCGGCAGGCGCGGCTCGGCCGCGTCACCTCGGCGCCGGCCGGCGCGTCACCGATCCGGTGAATCGGCGATGTGCGCCAGCTGGTCGCGGGCCGCGGCGGCGACGTCGGCCCGCACGCCGAGTTCGCCGAGCATCTCGGTGGCGGCCGCCATCTCGGCGGTCCGGCGGACGGCGTGCCGGTACGAGCCGCCGACCAGCCGGTCCACTGTGGACGTGTCCGCGGCGGTGAGCTCGGCGACGACGATCCTCCGCAGCCAGTCTTCGCAGCCGGCGGCGCGGGCGGCGTGCAGCGCCTCGACCACGGCGGCGGACATCCCCTTGAAGAAGACGCTGCGCAGCAGCTTGCGTTCGGCGGCGAGCCCGGCCTCGCCGGCCATCGTCTCGACGGCCGCGCCGAGCGGGTTCAGCGTCGCGGCGAGCACGTCGGCGGCGGGCCCGGTGGCCAGCATCGGCACCCGCAGCCCGCGGCCGGGGACCGGGGCCATGATCGCCACGTCGGCGAAGGGGACCCGGTGCTCGGCGGCGAGGGCGGCGAGTTCGCGTTTGGCGCCGGGCGAAGCGGTGTTCAGGTCGGCCCAGGCGGCCCCCTCGCGCAGCCCGGCCAGCCCGGCTTCGAACGCCCGCAGGGCGGCCGACGCGCTGTTGACGCTCAGGACCAGGTCGGCGCCCCGCACGGCGTCGGCTTCCGAGCCGGTGCGCACGACGCCTCCGGTGGCGGGCACCGCCGGGTCGTAGCCGCGCACGGCGGCGCCGGCGGCCACCAGGTCGCGGGCCAGTGCGCCGCCCGCTTCGCCCAGGCCGAGTACGGCGATGGTTCCGGTCATAGCAAAATCCTCCTCGCCAGCTACGATCGAGTACACGATGTGCTCGACAAAATTGTCAACAAACGGAGCCGAGGCTATGACGGAGAGTGCGCCGGACCGGCAGCCGGGGGAGCGGTCGGCGGTGGCGGCGATCCGCGACGCCATCGTCCGGGGCGAGTTCGTGCCCAACCAGCGGCTGGTCGAGGCGGACCTGTCGGACCGGTTCGGGGCGAGCCGGGCGACGGTCCGGGCGGCGCTGATCGAGCTCACCAACGAAGGGCTCATCGAACGGGTCCAGAACCGCGGCGCCCGGGTGCGCGCGGTGTCGCTCGAGGAGGCTGTCGAGATCTCCGAAGTGCGCATGATGCTGGAGTCGCTGTGCGCGGCGAAGGCGGCGGAGCGCGTTTCGGACGCCGAGGTGGGCGAGCTGCGCGAACTGGGCGAGCGGATGCAGGCGGCCGTGGCGGGCGGGGACGTCGTCGGGTACTCGGGTCTCAACCAGCGGCTGCACCGCCGCATCCGCGAGATCAGCGGCCAGCGGACGGCGGCCCAGGTGCTGGAACGGCTTCGCGGGCAGAGCGTCCGGCACCAGTTCCGGCTGGCGATGCGCCCGGGACGGCCGCAGGTCTCGCTCCCGGAGCACCTGGCGATCATCGACGCGATCTGCGCCCACCGGCCGGAGCAGGCGGCCGAGGCGGCTCGGGCCCATCTGGGCAGTGTGATCGAGGCGTTGAAGGCGGCGGACGCCGAGGTCTCCCCGCTCCACTCCTGACCGGCGGCGATCGAGGCTGTCGCAGCTTGTGCGCCAATATTGTTGACAATTTCGTCAACCGGATCGTACGGTGATGGTATGAACCCCGTCATCGTCACCGATCCGCCGCGCGCCGACCTCGACCAGGTGACGCGGCTGGCCGGCTACGGCGTCGCCACCGTGCACGAGGCTCTCGGCCGCTCCGGCCTGCTTTCCGCCGGCCTCCGGCCGATCCAGGACGGCGCCCGCGTCGGCGGCACCGCCGTCACCGCCTTGTGCTGGCCCGGGGACAACCTGATGATCCACGCCGCCGTCGAGCAGTGCCGGGAAGGCGACCTCCTGGTCGTCACCACCACCTCACCGTGCCGGGACGGCCTCTTCGGCGAGCTCTTCGCCACCGCGCTGCGCCGCCGCGGGGTGCGCGGGCTGGTCACCACCACCGGCGTCCGCGACGTCGCCGAACTGCGCGCGCTCGGCTTTCCCGTCTGGTCGGCCGCGGTGAGCGCGCAGGGCACCGTCAAGGCGACCGCGGGTGCGGTCAACGTCCCCGTCGTCGCCGGCGGGCAGCTCGTCCGCCCCGGTGACGCCGTGCTGGCCGACGACGACGGCGTCCTGTGCGTCCGCCGCGAAGATGTCCGAAGTGGACTCGGCAAAGCGCAAGCCAGGCTGGAAAAGGAAGCCGCCGCCCGGGACGCCTTCGCGAACGGCCAGCTCGGCCTGGACCGCTACGGCCTGCGCGAAAAACTCGGCGCCCTCGGCGTCCGGTACCTGACGGCCGAGGAGTACGCGAAGGAGCAGGCATGACCGGCGTGCGCTGCATGCTCATGCGCGGGGGGACGTCGAAGGGCGCCTACTTCCTCGCCGAAGACCTCCCCGCCGACCCCGCCGCCCGCGACGACCTGCTGCTGCGGATCATGGGCACCCCCGACCCGCGCCAGATCGACGGCCTCGGCGGCGCCCAGCCGGTCACCAGCAAGGTCGCCGTCGTCTCGGCGGCCACCGACGCCGGCCACGACGTCGACTACCTGTTCCTGCAGCTCGGCGTGGAGGAACCCACCGTCTCCGACCGCCAGACGTGCGGCAACCTCCTCGCCGGCGTCGGGCAGTTCGCCGTCGAACGCGGGCTCGTCCCCGCCGGGCCGGAGCGCACCACCGTCCGCGTGCGGCTGCTCAACACCGGATCCATCGCGATCGCGACCTTCGCCACCCCCGGCGGCGAAGTCGACTACCGCGGCGGCACGGCCATCTCCGGCGTGCCCGGCACCGCCGCCCCGGTCGAGCTCGACTTCACCGGCACCGAAGGATCCGTGTGCGGCAGCCTGCTGCCCACCGGCCGCGTCCGCGACGACGTCGGCGGCATCGAAGTGTCCTGTGTGGACAACGGGATGCCGGTCGTCGTGGCCCGTGCCCGCGACCTCGGCGTCACCGGGTACGAACCGGTCGAAGAGCTCGCCGCCGACACCGCGCTCGCCCGGCGGATCGACGCCCTGCGCACCGAAGCGGGGAAGCTGATGGGGCTCGGCGACGTCGGCGGCAGCTCGGTGCCGAAGACCACGCTGGTCGCCGCGCCGCGTGCCGGCGGCGCGGTCTGCACCCGCACGTTCATCCCGGTCAAGCCGCACCCGTCGATCGGGGTGCTCGGCGCGGTGAGCGTCGTGACGGCGCTGCTGCTCGACGGCGCCGCCGGCCGCGAACTGCTCGTCGCCCCACCCGGCGGCGAGCCCATCGAAGTCGAGCATCCCAGCGGAAAGCTCGCGATCGGCGTCGAGTTCGACACGACGGTCACCCCGCCCCGGATCCGCCGGTCCACAGTGGTCCGCACGGCCCGGAAGCTGTTCGACGGCACGGTTTTCCCTCGTTCCTGAGGGGCCTGCACTGCTTTCGAGTGGCGCCGGCGCGGCCGTTCATCGCGACTGCCAGCGGAAGAATCCGGCGCCTTGGGCGTAGGCGAGGTGCCCGCCGAGCGCGCCGCCGGCGCTCGTCACGGCCAGGCCGAGCGCACCCAGCACCCGGCCGCGGGCCACCCGCCCGCGCGTGCGGGCGGCGTAGGACGCGCCGAAGAGGGCGATCGCGGCCGCGTTGGCCGTGGCGTGCGCAAGACCGACCCGGCGCTGCCGTTCGTCGAGGTCGGCGTAGTCGAACAGGCCCAGGAGCACCGCCGCGGGTGCGGCCAGCAGGCCGGTCGCGACCAGCCGGCGGGCGGCCTCTTCCTGGCCGGGCAGCAGGTCGAACACGGCCGAGCACAGCCACGCGCCGATCGGCACGGTGACGGCGAGAGGGTGCAGCGGATGGCCCAGCCAGCGCCCGCGCAACAGCCGCCCGGGAACACTCGTGGCGGCCCGGCGCAGCCGGTAGGCGAGGGCGGTGGCCGGAACATCGAGCGCTTCGGCATCCTCGACAGCCATCAGCACCCGATGCGGCGGGGCAGGGGTCTCAACACGATCGGCTCTCTGCATGCCGTCCCGGCTACCCCACCGGGCGCGGTCCAACCGCCTTCGCGCGACGTGGTCGAGCGGGCGGTCCCGCGGGCGCCGTCTCGCCCCCGCGCGGCCGCCGCCGCGGCGCCGCCTCGACTCGCACCGCCTCGCCTCCGCGTCGCCTCGCCCCCCCAGCGGCCGCCGCCTCGCCGCCTTCGCCGAATTTGTTCGACCGGCGGCCCGACCGACGGCGGCCCGGCCACCTTTGCCGGCTTTGGTCCTGCCGAGCCGCGGCGTGGTCCCACCCCCGCGCGGCGTGGTCCGACCAGGGAGACCCGCGCCGCCGCGCGGCGTGGTCGCGCCGTGTTCGCCGGGGTGTTTGGCGGCGGCCCGACCACCTTTGCCGGGTGCGGTTCGACCAGGCGGCCCAGTGCGCCGCACTCGTGGCTCGGCGGGCCGCCCACCCCAGCCACCGCAGCCACCCCCGTCGCCCGCAGACCCGTCGCCGTTGATGGTGGGTCGCTCTCCCACGCGCTACCGTGAGCGTCTTGGGCAACGCTCTGCGTGACACAGTGTGCCGGCCTCGGGGGTGGGGGGATGGGTGCGACGCGGTCCGCGTTCGCGATTCGCGGCTTCCGGCTGCTCTGGCTGGCGGCCCTGCTGTCGGTGGCCGGTGACCAGCTGGCCCGGGTCGCCTTGTCGATACTCGTCTTCCAGCGCACCGGTTCCGCCGCGCTGAGCGCGGCGACCTACGCCCTGTCGATGCTTCCCGCCCTCGTGTCCGGCGCGCTGCTGTCGTGGCTGGCCGACCGGTACCCGCGGCGCCGCGTGATGGTGGCCTGCGATGTGATCCGGGCGGTGCTGGTGGCGGTGATGGCCGTGCCCGCCGTGCCCTTGGCGCTGATGGCCGTGCTGCTCGTGCTGGTGCAGCTGGCCGAAGCGCCCTTCTCGGCCGCCCAAGGCGCCGTCCTGCCCGAGCTGCTGGGCAGCCGGTACGAGGCGGGACAGGCGGTTCAGCAGGTCACCACGCAGCTGTGCCTGGTACTCGGCTTCGCCGCGGCCGCGTTCGTGGTCACCGGGGTCGGCGCGCACGCCGCCTTGGCCGTCGACGCCGCCACGTTCGCCGCTTCCGCCGTGCTGATCCGCGCCGGCCTGGGCCGGCACCTGCCGCCCGCCGCCACGGAACGCGAGGCGACGTGGTGGCGCCGGATCGCCGCCGGTGCGGTTGCGGTGAGCAAGGACCGCACCCTGGGCACGCTGGTGTGGCTGGGCTGGCTGGCGTTGTTCACCGTCGTCCCCGAGGGGCTCGCGGTCCCGTTCGCCCAGCAGGCCGGGGTGGGCGGCGAATGGATCGGGGTGCTGCTCGCCGCGGAACCGGGCGGCGCGGTCGTCGGTGCGCTGCTGCTGCGGCGGGTCGCCCGGCCGGTGCGGGTGCGGGCACTGGGCGTGCTGGCGGTCGGGACGGCGGCACCGCTGGTGGCCTTCTGGGGCCGGCCGGCCCTGGGCACGGCCCTGGCGCTGCTGTTCGTCTCCGGGCTGTGCTCGGCCTACCAGGTCACCGCGGGCGCGACGTTCGTCCAGCTGTCCCCGCCGCGGGTGCGCGGGCGGACCCTCGGGTTCGCGCGGACCGGCATGATCGCCGGGCAGGGGCTCGGGATCGTGGCCGGCGGCGTCCTCGCCCAGCTGGTCGGGCCGGCGGCGGCGATCGCCTGGGCGGGGACCGCGGGAGCGCTCGTCGCGCTCGCCGCGGCCGCGGCCTGGGCGCGCCGCAGTCCGGACGCCGTGTCGGCCGCGCTCCCGGCCGAGGCCTGATTCGTCACCAGCCTTTGTCGCTCATCGCGGGCTCCTTCCCGGTGGCAGGGGAGTGGGACTCGGTCGCGGTGGTTCACCAGCCCTTGTCGCTCATCGGCTCGCCTTTCCGTGCGGGTTCCTGCCGGATACCCCGGAATGGTCTCAGCCGCCCGGTCGGGTCGCGATGGCAGGAAACACCTGACATCCGGCCGTGACGCGACTACCCTGGGCAATCGGGGCATCACCGGCGCGGGGGAGGCGCTGCGATGGGGGCAGCTGCGATGGGGGAAAGCGTGGTCACCGGCGGGGGCCGGTCGCCATCGGGGTGGAAGCTGTGGTCGTTGCCGGGGCGGGTGCGGTTCCTCGTCCTGGGCGTGGACCTGCTGGCGCTCGGCGTGCTGGCGCTCGCCGCCCGTGCGGCACCGACACCGGAGCAGTGGGTGACGGCGGGCTGGCTCGCGGCGGCGGCCCTGCCGCACCTGCACGCCTCCCACCTCATCGAACGGCGGCGGCGCGACCGCGCGGGCACGCCGTACGTCGACCTCTGCAGCGTCTGGATCTTCGCCGGGGCGATCGCGGTGCCCCTGGTGCTCGAACTGGTACTGGTGGCGGTGATCTACGCCCACCGCTGGGCGCTGGTCAACCGGTTCGACGCGGTCCGGCCGCCGCACCGCACCGTCTACACCGCCGCCACGCTCGCGCTGGCCGCGGCCGCCGCGGCCGCCGTGCTGCGCTCGAGCGGCGTCCACGAGCACCTCGCCGGCGGCGCGCGGCCCGGCTGGGCCGACCTGGCCGCCGTGGTCGCCGCGGCGGCGGTGCAGTGGGCGGTCAACACCGGGCTCGTCGGCACGGTCATCGCCTGGACGGTCACCGTCGAGCACCCGCGCCGGCTGATCGGCAGCGCGTCGGACAACCTGCTGGAGGTCAGCCAGCTCGCGCTGGGCGTGTTCGTCGCGCTCGCCCTGCTCTGGTGGCCGCCGGCCGCGCTGCTGATGATCATCCCGACGTTCGCGCTGCACCAGTGCGTCCAGCTCGACCAGCTCAAGCTCGCCGCCCGCACCGACCAGCGCACCGGGCTGCTCAACGCGATCGCCTGGCACGAACAGGCCGAGCACGCGATCGGGCGCACCCGCGGCCGGACCGGGGTGCTGATGATCGACCTCGACTGGTTCAAGCGCATCAACGACACCCACGGCCACCCGGTCGGCGACGACGTCCTCGCCGAGGTGGCCACCGTGCTCACCCGGACCGTCCGGCGCGGGGACACGGTCGGCCGGTACGGCGGCGAGGAGTTCGCGGTCCTGCTGCCGGACGTCGACGAAGCCGAGGTCCGCGCGATCGCCGAGCGGATCCGCCTCCGGATCCGGGGGCTGCGCATCACCGCGCCGACGGGCGAGGCGGTGACGCTGTCGGCGACGATCGGCGCGGCACTGGACCCGTCGGAGCCGGGAACCGGCCTGGACGAGATGATCCGCGCGGCCGACGACGCGCTGTACGCGGGCAAGAAGGCGGGCCGCGACAGGGTGGCGGTCGCCGGCTGCTGACCCCCGCTCAGCTCGTCTCGCGCACTTCCAGGTGGTGCGGCGCGACGATCGACCGCGGGGGTTCCGGCTCGGCCGCCTGCCGCGCCAGGCGGTCCAGGGCGAGTTCGGCGATGCGGTCCTTGTCCGGCGACACGGTCGTGAGGGCCGGCACGCTGTAGCGGCCGTCTTCGATGTCGTCGAACCCCACCAGGGCCAGGGATTCCGGCACCGCGACACCGCGGTCGGCGGCGGCTCGCACCGCGCCCAGCGCCAGTTCGTCGGTGAAGCAGAAGACGGCGTCGGGTGGCTGGGGCAGCGCCAGCAGGCCCAGCATCGCCCGGTGGCCGTCGGCCCGGTGCAGGCGCCGCACCGGTACCTCGAGCTCCGGCTCGGCCGGCAGGCCCGCCTCGGCCAGTGCCTGCCGGTAACCGGCGAGCCGCTGCCGCGCGGTCGCGTTCAGCGAGCGCGGCTGGATGCCGAGCGCCGCGACGCGGCGGCGGCCCGAGGCCAGCAGGTGCCGGGTGGCCTCGCGGGCGGCCGCGACGTTGTCGATGGCGACGTGGTCGACGCCGGCGGTGCCGTCGTGCTCGCCGAGCAGCACCAGCGGGACGGTGTCGGTGCGCGCGGCCAGCTCCGCGGGGGCCACCGCCCACGGGCTGAACAGGACGCCGTCGACCAGCTGGCTGCGCCGGCCGTGCAGCAGTTCCTTCTCGCGCTCGGCGTCCCCGTCGGTCTGGTCGATGAGCACGGTCAGGCCCCGGGCACCGGCGATCCGGACCGTCCGCGCGGCGAGCTCGGCGAAGTACGGCGAGTCGATCTCGGGGATCACCAGCGCCACCAGGCCGGTCCGGCCGCGCCGCAGGGTGCGCGCGGCCAGGTTGGGCCGGTAACCGAGCGCGTCGATGCTCGCCTGCACGCGTTCCCGGGTCGCCGGGGCCACGTACCGGAACCCGTTGACGACGTTCGACACCGTGCGCACCGAGACACCGGCGTGCTCGGCCACGTCACGCAGTTTCGGGTTCACCGGCGCAGCGTACCTCTTGCAACGTGGCATGCCACGTTGCAAACTGAGCTGCCACGCCGTCGTGCTCGACAGGAGGCCCGGATGACCGCGCACCACGCCGCCCCCGCTCCGCTGCGCGCCGCCGAACTCGCGGCGCTGACCGGGCGCCTCGACGCGGACGGCATCATCGGCCTGCCCGGGGCGTTCTCCCGCCACTGGGTGCGGCAGCTCGGCGAAGACATCGACACGGCGTTCGCCGAGGCCCGCGCCCGTCCGGGCGGCGCCGTCGGCCGCGGCCCGAACCGCTTCTACGTCGAGATCCACCCGGAGCAGCTGCGCGGGTTCGCCGAACTGGCCGGCCACCCGTGGATCACGGCCGTCGCCGAGGCGGTGCTGGGACCGGCCTACCGGATCGTCGAGGTGGGCTTCGACGTCCCGCTCGAAGGCGCGGTGGACCAGCCGTGGCACCGGGACTTCCCGATGCCCGCCGAAACCGCGCGCGAGGGGCGGCTGACGTCGCTGGCGGTGAACGTGACCGCCGTCGACACCGAGCCGGACATGGGGCCGTTCGAGATCGCGCCCGGCACGCACCGCGACGCCGGCAGCGCGTTCGACCACGGCATGTTCCCGCCGCGGGAGGCCTGGCCGCGCTACCGGGAACTCGCGGTCCGCAAGTTCCCGCGGATGGGCGACATTTCGATCCGGTCGGCGCTCACGGTCCACCGCGGCACCGCGAACCACTCGGCGAAGGCCCGCCCGGTCCTGGTGCTGGGCCTCGACGCGCCGGGAGCGGGCAACGACGCCCGCCACGACACGGCGGTGACCCGGGAGTTCCGGGCGGCGCTGCCGGAAGCCGTGCGCGCCCACCTGCACTGCCCGGTCGTCGACGTCCTGCGGCCGATCACCCAGAAGCACACGATCGAGGGGCTCGTGATGGGGGCTTGAGGTTTGGCGGTCCCGGACGCGGGCACCTGATGGCCATGGTTGATGCGGGAATCACCGAAATGACGGGCCGGGCCGGCGTCGTCGCGGCGCTGCGCCGCGTGCTGCTCGCCTTCGGGGTCGGCGGTGCGCTGGCGTGCCTCGCCTGGATGGCGTTGTGGCTGGCCATGCACGTCTGATGTCTTCAGGCTCCGGCCCGGCGGGGTGCGCCGTGGCCGGAGCCCGATCTCACTGGCAGGCTTCGCAGTCCGGGTCGTCGATGCGGCAGGCGGCACCGTCGGTGAGCGGGAAGTCGAAGTCCTCCAGCTCGGGCACGGCGACGGACTCTTCCGGAGTGGTGGTGGCGGACATGGCCCTCCCTTGTGGACGAACGGGTTCTCCTGGTTGTAGCGCCGAAGATCGCCGCGCATTCCGTGACGCGCGCCACACCGGCGCGGCCGCGGCCGCCGGGTGCGGCCGGATCGCCGGGGACGCCCGCCCGGCCAGGTGATCTTCGGAACCGCCGTCGGCGCGGGCGCCGCGACTGCGTTACCGTCGCGGGCGGTGCGTCGGGGGAAGGCGGCAGATGACGATCCACCACGCGGACGGCCCGGTGCGCAACCGGGGACGCCGGGCCCACCGGCCCGATCCGGACGGCGGCCCGGTCTCGGCGTTCGCGCACGCGTTGCTGGTGCTCAAAGAGACGGCGGGCGATCCGTCCTACGACCGGATGCGCACCGAATTCGGGGCGGTGGCTTCGAAATCGGCGCTGGCGGCCGCCGCGCGCGGGCTGCAGCTGCCCAGCTGGGAAACCACCTGGGAGTTCGTGCGGCCCCTGGCCGTCACCGTGCTCGGCGAAGACGAAGAGCAGACCCGGCGCGAGTGGCGGGCCCGCTGGACCGCCGCCCGGCAGGACGGTGGCGACGGTGACGGGGCGGCCGAGCCGGAGGGCGCGTCCCGGCCGGGGCGCCACGGGTGGCTGCTGGTCGCCGCGGTCGTGGTCGTGGTGGCGGCGGGCGTCGTGGTCGCCGTGAGCTGGCCGCGGTCCGGCGGCGGGGAGCCTTCGCTGCCGATCGAAGGCGACGCCTCCAGCCTGGTCGCCGACGTCACGTACCCGGACGGCAGCCGGGTCCCGGTGAACCAGCGGTTCGTCAAGACGTGGCGGTTGCGCAACGCCGGCACGGTCGCGTGGCACGGCCGGTTCCTGCAGCGCCTGCCCCCGCTCGAGGGCCTGGACGTCTGCCACACCGATCCGCGCGTGCCGCTGCCCGACGCCGAGCCCGGCGCGGACGTGACGGTCAGCGTGCCGGTCCAGGCCCGCGGCACGCCGGGCCCGTGCCAGGTGTTCTGGAAGATGGTCGACTCCGGCGGGCGGCTTTACCTGCCGCAGTCGAGCGGCATCTACTTCCTGGTCGAAGTGACCGGCTGAGCCCGGCCCCGCGGGGTCCGCGGGGCCGGGGCGCTCGTCGGCCGGCTCAGCCGGATCAGATGAAGTAGTCGACGTTGGCGATGAGGCTGGTGCCCATGCCCTTCACCCGGACCTCGAGGTTCGACGCGGTGTTGGCGGGCCACTTGACGGTCCCGACCCCGGACTTCCCGCACCCGATGCCCTGCCAGGCGTCGGGGTGGGCCGCCTTGCCCATCCGGGCCTCCACGCACGCGGCCTGGTTGGTGCCCGACTGCGTGTTCCACTCGACCCGCAGCTTCCCGCGCCAGCCGCTCGCCGGGCTGGTGTACGAACAGTGCTTGGACACCGGGCCCCACTTGGCCACCGCGCCGGTGGCCGTGCCGGAACACAGGGCGGACGTGCCGAGCGTGCCGGCTCCGGCCGGTGCGGCGGTCAGGCCCGCCGACAGGGTCGCCAGCGCGACGGCCGTCCCGACGACGGCGGCGGCGCGGCCGCGGGCCGGCTTGCTGCTCTTGGTGTGCATGGGAATGTCGCTTCCTTTCTCGACGACCGGCGGTCTCCGCCGGTGCCTCCGGAGGCTCGCAGCGCGCCGGGAATCGGGACAAGATGGCGAATGTCCGGGGAATGTCCGCGCACATCAGGACAATGTTTTGTGTCCGCGACGGCCGTCGTGGGTAGTCCCTTCCGAGACGATCACGGACCCGGCGAAAGGTGGCTCTTCGTGCCGCAGTGGGTGGAGGCGGGGCTGTGGGGCCTCGTCGGCGGGATCGCGCTGGTGCTCGGCGCCGCGGTGGCCTGGTGGGTGCGGGTGTCGCGGCGGGTCGTGGCCGGGATCATGGCCTTCGGGGCCGGCGTGCTCATCTCCGCGCTCTCGTTCGACCTCGTCGACGAAGCCCAGCGGTCCGGCGGGCTCGGGCCGACCGCGGGCGGCTTCCTCGGCGGCGCCGCCGTGTACGTCCTGATCAACGTGCTGCTGGCCCGGCGCGGTGCCTGGCACCGCAAGCGTTCCGGTGGGCAGCAACCGTCCGAACAGGACACCGCGGGCAGCGGGGCCGCCATTGCCGTCGGTGCCCTGCTCGACGGCATCCCGGAGTCCGTCGTGCTCGGCGTGTCGCTGCTCGGTGGCGGGGGCATCGGGGTCACCGTGCTCGCCGCCGTGTTCATTTCGAACGTCCCCGAAGGCCTGTCCAGCGCCGCCGGCATGAAGACCGCCGGTCGCGGGGCGCGGTACGTCTTCGGCGTCTGGAGCGCCATCGCGGTCGCCAGCGGGGTGGCGGCGCTGGCCGGCAACCTCCTGCTGCGGACGGCGTCCCCTGCGACCGTCGCCGCCATCACGGCGGTGGCCGCGGGGGCGATCCTCGCCATGATCGCCGACACCATGATCCCCGAGGCGTTCGAACGCACCGAGCTCTACACCGGCCTGCTCGCCACCATCGGCTTCCTCACCGCGTTCGTCATCGGGCACGCCGGCTGAGGGCGACCGCGACCACGACACCCGCCGCGGTGAACAACGCGGTGGCCAGGGGGCTCAGGAACTTCGAGAGGCTCGGCGCGTTGCCCGGCCCGGCCAGCCACGCCGTCAGCGCGCCGGCGTAGACCGCGGCGAGGGCGGCGGCCCACCGGCGGTGCACCCGCCGCCGCAGCGAACCGATCAGCACGACGGCGATCGGCACGCCGGACAGCAGCGCAAACTGGCCGGCCACCAGGACCGGGACGGCCCAGGCCGCGACGAGAACGGCCTTCGAGGTGCGGGGCGGGGCGGTGACAGTCATCGTCTTCTCCATCTCGGGAACGAAGCTCAACGGGCTTCGGCGGTGGTCTTGAGATCGGCGAGCCAGGCGTCGAGCCCGGCGGCCAGATAGCGGATGGCGGTGGCGGGATCGGTCTCGATCTGCTCGCCCGCCCAGCTCTCCTCGGTGCGGACGAGCACGCCGCCCCGGACCGGCGTGAACGTCCAGACGTGCACGCCGCGGTCGATGCGCAGCCCGTCGCCGATCGCCGGGCCGGTCCAGCGGACGCACCGGCCCGGCTGCAGCTGCCCGACCGTCGAGGTGATGACCAGGGTGGTCGCCGGGGTCGTGGGGGTGGGCGGCGCCGGCGTGGTCCAGCGGAACCGCGAACCCGGCCGCAGCGGCCCGGGGTCGAGCCGCCGCGCGCTGGTGACGGCCGGCTGCCAGGCGGGCCAGCCCCCGACGTCGGTGTGCAGCTTCCAGACCGCGGCGGCCGGCGCCTTGATCAGCGTCTCGGTCCGGTAGTGGAGTTGGGCGGCCGGATCGATGCCCACCCCGCGGCAGCTCACCGCCGTCGCCGGGGTGGCTCCGGCCGAGGCGGCGGTGCCCACCAGTCCCGCGGCGACCGAGAACGTGAGGAGTGCCGAGCGGAGCCGGGTGCCGATCATGGTGTCCTCCGGGTGGTTAGTCCCTGTTCGAATAGTTAGAAGCTATAACCAACTTGCCGTGAGTGTCAATAGGAAAAGTGATAGCCTCTAACAGTGATGAGCGAGAGCCCGCGAGAGCGCTATCGAGCCCAGGTGCGCGAGGAGATCAAGCGCCACGCGTGGGAGCAGATCGCCGAGGCCGGGGTGCCCGCGCTGTCGCTCAACGCGATCGCGAAGCAGGTGGGCATGAGCGGCCCGGCGCTGTACCGGTACTTCGCGAGCCGGGACGAGCTGATCACCGCGCTGATCCGGGACGCCTACCGCAGCCTCGCCGACACCGTCCGCGCCGCGCGCGACGCCGGGGCCGGCCTGCCCGGACTGGCGAGCACCATCCGCGACTGGGCACGCGCCGACCCGCAGCGGTACTTCCTCATCTACGGCACGCCCGTGCCCGGCTACCACGCGCCGGGCGACACGACCGCGATCTCGTTCGAGGTCATGGCGGTGCTGATCGAAGCCTGCGCCGACGAGCCGGACGACCAGCCGCCGACGCCGTTCGACGCGCACCTCGCGACGCACCGCGAGTGGGCGGGCGGCCACCCCGCGCCCGCCGCGGCCCTGCACCGCGCGCTGTCCTTCTGGATCCGCCTGCACGGCGTGCTGTCACTGGAGCTGGCGGGCCACTTCGCCGGCATGAAGTTCGACCCGGACCTGCTGATCACCGAGGAACTGGCCGCCCTGCGGGCGCGCTGACTCAGCCGGTCTGTTCGCGGATCCAGTCCGCCACGACGTCGACCCGGGCGATCGTCTCGGCGCCGGGCTGTGGGCACGGCGGCCCGGTGTTGACGATGGCCACCAGGGTCCCGGTGCGGTCGTCGTCCGACACGAAGAACGGGCCGCCCGAGTCCTCGGGGCACGGGCCGTTTTCGACCGTGCGCTTGCCGACCGGCTGGGCCTCCAGGGTCGCCTGGCCGATGCCCGACACCGTGAACCGCCCGCGTTTGAGGTGGTCGGACGGGCCGAGCACGGTCGCCGAGAGCGAACCCCAGCCGGCGAACTGGAGCTGCTTGCCGACCGACGGCCGGCTCGTCGCCAGCGCCACCGGGACGATGTCGTCGATCGGGCGGCCGAGCTTGGCCACCGCCAGGTCGTTCACCGGCGACTGCCGGACGTCGACGACCTCGGTCGTGTACCCGCCGGGATCGGTGTCCTTCAGGCGTCCGACGGTGACGGTCATCGTGTACGGCGGCCGCCCGCCGATCCGGACGTCCTTCAGGTCGTGGAAGCAGTGCCCGGCGGTGACCACCCACTGCGGCGCGACCAGCGCCCCGCTGCAGGCGCCGTTGCGCACCCCGCCGCCCGGGACGGGGATGTCATCGGACGTCAGCTTCGCGTTGAACGGGAGGGTCGGGTTCGGGGCCGGCCGGGAGGACGTGGTCACCGGCGCCGGGGCCGGCGCCGCGGCCGCGGTGTCGGGCAGGCTGTGCCCGCCGGCCGCCGCGGCCAGGATCGGGCCCGTGACCGTCACCCCGGTCACGGCGTGGGCGAACGCGAGGCCGGCTCCGGTCAGCACCGCGACCGCCACGGCTCGTGCCCGGAACTGCCGACGTCGATCCGAAGAGGTCCTCACACCTTTAATGCACGGGCGGGAGGCCCGAATGGTTGAGTGCCGGCGCCGGTCATCGGCTCCCGAACGCGTTCACGCCGGTCAGGCGACTCGAAAGCGCCCAGAGCCGGGCCGCCTCGCCGGGGTCGGTGGCGTGGGCGCGGACCCCGGAGACCATGTCGGAGCTCTCGGTCGGTTCGGCCACGTCGCAGTCCTCGCAGTACAGGCCGCCCAGCCCGGCGAGCTGGGGCGAGGTCGCCGCCCAGACCTGCGTCGCCGCGCCCTGCTCCGGCGTCTTGAACCCGGGGTCGGCGAGCCGGCCGTCCTCGTCGACCCAGCCGCGTTCCACCATTTCGGCGCGCGTCAGGTGCCGCAGCAGGGGGGTGAGGATCGCGCCGGGGTGCACCGAGAATGCACGGACGCCGGCCTCCCGGCCGAGCGCGTCGAGGTGGACGGCGAACAGAGCGTTGGCCGTCTTGGCCTGGGCATAGGCGACCCAGCGGTCGTAACCGCGTTCGAAGTGCGGGTCGGCCCAGCGGATCCCGGAGAGCTGGTGGCCAGCCGACGACACGGCGACGATCCGCGCGCCTGGCCGGACAGCCGGCCAGAGCCGGTTGACCAGGGCGTGGTGGCCCAGGTGGTTGACCGCGAAGTGGGCCTCCCAGCCGGGGCCGACGCGGGTACGCACCAGCACAAGATCGGCTCCGGCTTCGGTCACCGCACCACGGCGACGGAAGTCCTGCACGGCCGCGACCTCACCGGCAAGCTCGCCCTCGTCACCGGCGGGTATTCGGGCCTGGGCGCCGCCACCACCCGTGCCCTCGCCGCCGCCGGCGCCCACGTGGATCGGCCAGGTCGAGCTCGGCGACTTCGGCCGTGACCCCGAGCGCTTCGCGGGCTTCGGCGGGCCGCCGGGCCGGGACGATCCGGCGTGGAGCTGGGAATCGGGCAGGTGGCCGAGCGCACCGGCATGAGCGTGCACGCGCTGCGGTTGTACGAGCGGGAAGGCCTGCTGGCGGGTCCGGTCCGCCGCGACGCCGGCGGCCGCCGGGTCTACACCGAGTGGGACGTCGAGTGGCTGCTCTACTGCACGAAGTTCCGCGCGTCGGGCATGCCGCTGGCGACCATCCGGAAGTTCGCCGACCTGGTGCGCCGGGGTCCGGGAACCGAACCGGAGCGCCTGGAACTGTTGCAGGAGCACCAAAAGCAAGTGGAGACGCGGATCGCGGAGCTGAACGCGTGCCTCGACGTCATCACGGACAAAGTGCGGGTGTACTCCGAACACGTGGCCGACGGGAGTGCGGGCGCCCTCTGGAGCCACCCGGCCGCACCCTGAACCAGGCCAGGGCGGTTCCGCCGGCTCAGCGGCGGCGGGCCGGCTTCGTTGCCGTGATCGCCGGCCAGAGGACCGAGACGACCGCTTCGGGGATTTCGTCCCGGCTCTCGCCTCGGTAGAAGGCGGCGAAGTAGCTGCCGAAGCACAGCGTCGCGATGGTGTGCTTGTCGATGCCGCCGGCGACCTCGCCGCTCTCCTGCAGCTGGGAAAGCACGTTTTCGACGAGCGTGACCCGCGGTTCGACGGCGTGCTCCCGCAGGATGCCGAGCAGTTCGGGGGTGCGGATCGCTTCGCCGGCGAAGTTGCCCATGAGCACCATGGCGTCCGGGTTGAAGTACGCGGGATCGAGCCGCCGGACGGCTTCGGTGAACGCCTCCCGCGGTGCCATCTCGGTCAGGTCGACGGTGTAGGAGTCGCGCTGCTTGCGGAAGCCGTAGTCGAGCGCGTCGACCACGAGGTCGAACTTGGTGCGCCACCGCCGGTACAGCGTCGGGCGGCTGACCCCGGCGTCCGACGCGATGTCGCCGATCGTCATGAGCGAGTAGCCGTCGCGGACGAGGCGCTCGCGCGTCGCCAGGATGATGGCTTCGTCGAGCGCGGCGTCGCGGGGACGCCCGCCGGGGCGCGGCGCTTCCGGGTTCGTCTCGCGTGCTGACGCCATGGGGAGAGCCTAGGCGATCCGTTACGGCGCACGGTCGTAACGGACGGCTCGCCGGGACCCGGTGC
>NZ_JBHVXZ010000145.1:0-22784 GCF_042881395.1 Amycolatopsis sp. NPDC058278
AACCAGGAGATGGTGGGCATGGCCGACCGTGAACGACAGGTGACCCGGGCGTTCGTCGCGCTGGCGGACACGCTGGTCGACGACTACGACGTCGCTGACCTGCTGCACACGCTGGTGCAGCAGTGCGTGGAGCTGCTCGACGTCGCCGCGGCGGGGTTGACGCTGGTCGACGAGCGGGGTGGCCTGCAGGTGCTGGCCTCCTCGACCGAGCAGGCGCGGCTGCTGGAGCTGTTCCAGCTCGACATCGACGAAGGCCCGTGCATCGAGTGTTTCACCACCAGCACGCCGGTGCTGGTGGCCGACATCGCGGCGGCGGCGACCCGCTGGCCGCGGTTCGCGGCCGAGGCGGCCAAGGACGGGTTCGCGTCGGTGCACGCGCTGCCGTTGCGTCTGCGCAAGCAGACGATCGGGGCGTTGAACCTGTTCGGGCTGAACTCGGGTGAGCTGTCGGCGGACGACGTGGCGCTGGCGCAGGGGCTGGCCGACACCGCGACGATCGGCATCCTCCACGAGCGGGCTTTCCGGCAGGGGGAGATCCTGTCGGAGCAGCTGCAGACGGCGTTGAACAGCCGGGTGATCATCGAGCAGGCCAAGGGCGTGCTCGCCGTCAGCGGACGGCTGAGCATGGACGCGGCCTTCCGGGCCCTGCGCGGCTACGCCCGGCGCAACAACCTCCGGCTCAGCGACGTCGCCCGCGCGCTGGCCGACCGCGAGCTCGCGCCGGCGGTCGTGCTGGCCCCCTCGGAGCCGACCCACGCTCACTGACCGGGGTCCGGTGCGGGCGCCGGTGAAAGGTGCCGAACGGTCCACCCCGCGGTGACCAACGGCCCTCGTGGCCCGGACGCGGTGGCGTGATGCTGGAGGCGGCCGACCGGCCCGCGACTTCCAGGAGTGCCCATGCGGTTTCGTGATCGCCGGGAAGCCGGCGAGCGTCTCGCCCTGCGGTTGCGTCCGCTGCGCGGCGACCGGGCCGTGGTCCTCGGCCTGTCCGAGGGCGGGCTGGTGGTGGCCGGCGAGATCGCCGACGTCCTCGGCGCGCCACTGGACATCCTGCTTACCGGCCGGATCGAGGCCGCGGGGCCGCCGCCGACGACGCTCGGCGCCGTCGGCGAGGGCGGCCTGGTCGTCTGGGACCACGACGCCATCCGCCGGTTCGACATCGACCCGGCGGAGCTTGCCCAGCTCCTCGCCGAGGCGCGGGCCGGACTGGCCCGGCAGGTCGCCGTCTACCGGCACACCGTGGCGCCGGCGGCGATCGCCGGCCGCACGGTCGTCCTCGCCGACGACGGCGCCGCCACCGGCACGACCGCGCACACGGCGATCCGCGTCCTGCGGGCCCGTCAGGTCCGCCGGATCGTGCTGGCGGTCCCGGTCGCGCAGACCGACGTCGCCGACCGGCTCGGCCGCGAGGTGGACCAGTTCGTCTGCCTGCGCCCGGTGGCCTGGCTGCACGCCGTCGGCAACAGCTACCGGAAGTTCTCCGCGGTGGCCGACACCGAGGCGCTCGAACTGCTGCACCGCGAACCCCGCCTGCCGACCGAAGCTCACCGATGACGTCCACAGTGGACTGACGAGTCAGCTCGGGAGGCGCACGGCGATTTCGTCGCCCAGCGCCGCGCCGCCCGCCAGCTCGAGGTCGTCGCCGCTCCAGAACCGGCCGGGGTCGTACCAGTTCGGCCGGCGGCCCCGGGGCAGCAGGCCCATGGCTTCGTAGGTCAAGGCGACGATCTCGGCGCAGTACCCGCTCTCGAGGCCGGCTTCCCCGGCCTCCCGCTTGCGGCGGGGCAGCCGGCCGCCGAGCCAGCGCGACGCGAGGCGCGCGGTCGACGGGAACGGCGTGCCGTCCAGCCGCGCGATCGTCCGCAGGACGGCGTCCTCCGCCTCCCCGGTGACCGGGTGGTCGAGCTGGCGCAGCCAAACCTGCTGGTGGTACTTCTCGGCCCACACGAGCACCGCCCGGCGCAGGTCGTGCAGCTGGGCGCCCCGCTGGTGGGTCCCGGACCAGACGTCCGGCAGGGCCCGCCCCAGCTCCGCGTGCCACATCAGCGGCGGCAGGTCCTCGATCACCACGGCCATGCCGACGTGGTTGACCGGGCTGTTCGTCACGACGCGGATCGTGCGGTCGGCCGCGGACCGGCCCCGGAACAACCACAGGTCACCCGTGCGCGTCACGGACACGGCTTCGTCGAGATCCAGCTGGTTCCCCGGCACGGCAGTAGCCTAGGCCGATGCGCTGGTGGAAGACAGTGGGACTGGCCGGGCTCGTCGGGGTCGCCGCGACCGGGGTGGTGATCGCGCGCGAGGAGCGCCGGCGCCGGGCCTACACCCCGGACGAGATCCGCGAACGGCTGCACGCGCGCCTGGATGCCTCGGCACCGGCGGCCGGCGACCGGACCGGCGGCTGACCGGCTTCCCGGTGCCGCGCGGACGTCACTCCGGGGAGCGGGCTTCCGCTTCCGCGCCGGCGGACCGGTTCGGGGCGTTCGGGCCCGGCAGGCCGGGGCGGAACGGGATGCCCAGGGCCGCGAAAACGCCGAGCATCTTCGCGTTCCCCGCGTCCACGTCGGCGACGAACATCCGCACCCCTTCGTGTTCCGCCGAGACGACGAGCTGTTCGAGCAGCAGGGCCGCCACGCCGAGCGTCGGGCCGTGGCCGTCGACCACCAGGGCGATCGCCGCTTCGGCCGGGTCGGCGAGGATGTCGTAGCGGGCGACGCCGACCAGCCGGGAGTGCAGGAAGCACCCCACCGCGGTGTGCCCGACGCCGGTGCTGCGGGACAGCTGCGTCGCGAGCTCGGCCAGCCCGGCCACGCCGAGACCGAAGAACCGCAGGTGACGATCCCGCCCGGAGACGCGAGCCCGCAGCGCGAGGACCGCGGCGGCGTCGCGAGCTTCCAGCCTGCGCACCCAGGCGACTTCGCCGTCCGGGAGCAGGGCTCGTACCGGTGGGGTGGCGGTGGCCATGGAGTCTCCTCACGGGGCCGCTGACCAGGCCCGGGTCCGCGATGTTCTGTCCTTTCGGACAGAGCACCGCGGAGTCCGCAGGTCAGTGCTCTTCGGCCCGGGTTCCGTTCACGGCCGCCTTCGGCGGCACGATCGGGGCCGTGGCGGCCGGTTCCGGCCGGGTCGCGGCGGCGCTCTCGCGGGCCAGGAACGAGCCCAGCTCGCCGATGGTGCTCATCAGCGGGGCGGGGAACACAACGGTGGTGTTCTTGTCCACGCCGATCTCCACCAGGCTCTGCAGGTTGCGCAGCTGCAGCGCGAGCGGGTGCGCCATCATCGTGTCCGACGCGTCGCCCAGTGCGGCGGCGGCGAGGGATTCGCCTTCGGCGCTGATGATCTTGGCGCGCTTCTCGCGTTCCGCTTCGGCCTGCCGGGCCATCGCCCGTTTCATCGTGTCGGGCAGCTGGATGTCCTTCAGTTCCACCAAAGTCACTTCCACGCCCCAGTCGAGCGTGGTGACGTCCAGGATCCGGCGGATGTCGACGTTGATGCTGTCGGTCTCCGACAGCGTCTCGTCCAGCGTGTGCTGCCCGACGACCTTCCGCAGCGTCGTCTGGGCGATCTGGTCGATCGCGGCGTAGACGTTCTCGATCGCGACGACCGACTTCACCGCGTCCCGCACCCGGAAGTACGCCACCGCGGACACGTCGACGCTCACGTTGTCGCGGGTGATGATGCCCTGGGACTGGATCGGCATCGTGATGATCCGCAACGGCACCCGGCGCAGGACGTCTACGACCGGGATGATCAGCCGCAACCCCGGCTCGCGCACGCCGATCACCCGGCCGAGCCGGAACAGGACACCTTGTTCGTACTGCTTGACGATCCGCACCGCGGAGGCCAGCAGGATCAGCAGCGCGGCGGCGATGACGACGATCACGAGAACGTTCATGGTGCTCCAGACTTCGCGACTTGCGCCGGGGGAGGAGGCTCAGCCCGAGAGCTTCACCTGGTTGTCGACCGCGGTCACGCCGGGGGCGCACCACGCGGTCTGCTCGGCCGAACGGCGTTCGGCCGGGGTGAGGACCTGGCCGGTCAGGGTGACCTGGCCGTCGTCGATGCCGACCTCGACGTGCTGCGCGAACCCCGGCGCGTGCCGGGCGAGCGCCGCGATGATCCGCGCCTTGGTCTCGGCCGGGGTGACTCCCGGCGAAGGCCGCAGCGTGATCAGGTTCCGCACCCCGCTGACGCCGGGGAGCACGGCCACCGCCCGGCGGGCGGCTTCGCGCTGGTGGTGCCAGTCCACCGAGCCGCGCAGGGTGACCACCCGGTCGCGCACGTCGACCTGCACCGCGTCCTTCGGCACGAGGACCGTGTGGCGGTCGAACACGATCATGGCTTCCCGGGCGAGATCGGCGTCTGCCGGAACGTCGTCGCCGTGCCGGACGATGATCTTGTCCGCGGTCGTGGTCACGCCCTGGACCCGGGTCGCGGCGCGCAGCGCCTCTTCCTTCTCGGGGTAGGTGCCCACGTGTCCGGACAGCGTCGCGACCCCGCTTGAGACGGTCACGCCGATCCCTTCGGCGTTGACGCTGGGGGTCCAGGCGAGTTCATCGGTGACAGCGGTCTTGAGGTGATGATCGGGCCTGTGCTGGATCTCTGTCATCCCTCCACCGTGGTCCGCTCGCCCCGCGCGGCCTAGTGCCGCCGGACCTTTCTTCCGGGGTCGTTCGGCGCGGGCGGGCGTAGCCTGAGGCCGTGGACGAAAACACGCCCGGCATCACGGTCTTCCTGGTCGACGACCACGAACTCGTGCGGCGCGGGGTCGCCGAACTCGTCGACGACGAACCCGATCTGACCGTCGTCGGGCAGGCTTCCTCGGTCGCGGAGGCCATGGCCAGGGTCCCCGCGCTGCGCCCGGACGTGGCGGTGCTCGACGTGCGGCTGCCCGACGGGAACGGTGTGGAGCTGTGCCGCGATCTCCGCGGGGCGCTGCCCGGCCTGCGGTGCCTGATGCTGACCTCCTTCACCGACGAGGATTCGATGGTCGAAGCGGTCCTGGCCGGCGCCGAGGGGTACGTCATCAAGGACGTGAAGGGGTTGCAGCTGGTCGACGCCATCCGCCGGGTGGGGTCCGGCGAGACCCTGCTGGACGCCCGCGCGGTCGCCGCGCTCGTGGCCGAGCTGCGGGCGAAGACCGGGAAACCGGGCCCGCTGGCGGGGCTGAGCGAGCAGGAGCTCGTCCTGCTCGACCTGCTCGGGGAAAGCCTGACCAACCGGCAGATCGCCGAGCGGATGTTCCTCGCGGAGAAGACGGTCAAGAACTACGTGTCCCGCCTGCTGGCGAAGCTCGGCCTGGAACGGCGGTCCCAGGCGGCGGTGCTGGTCACCGGGATCCATGACGCCGAGCGCCGTCCGGGCGGCTAGCGGCGAATGGGTGCTCGTCGCTGATCACGACGTCCTCGAGCGGTGTCCGCGCCGACGACGGCACCGCGGTGCCGTGGCCGAGGCGCAGCATGATCTGGGGCCACAGCCCGCCGCCGAGCAGCTGCCGCAGTTCACGCCGGGTCGCCGGCAGCGCCATCGCCTGCGGGGAGAGTGCCGCCGAGACCCCGGCGGCGGCGGCCGTCAGCAGCACCCGCTGCATGGCCTGGCCGGCCTGGAGCCGGCCGAGGGCGGTGTCGTGCAGCGAGCCGATGACCACGACCAGCCGGTCGGGGTCGACGTCGAGGTCATTGCCCCCGCCGGGTCCCGGTGCCGCCGGCGGGACTTCCGTGCGGCGCATGATCTCCCGCAGCTGCGGCACCTGGTCGGCGGTGATGGTGGCCAGCCAGGCGCGTTCCACTTCGGCCGCCCGCCGGAGCTGCCGCTGCACCGCGTCGGGGACGACGGCGGCGGTGAACGGGCGCCGGTTGCTCTGCCGGCCGGCGATGGCCGCCACGAGTTCCCCGTCGTGCGGCGCGATCGTCTCGTAGCCGTGCGGCTGCACGACGGCGAGCAGCTCGGGCCGTCCCGCCGTGGGGAACAGCCGGACGTCGGCGTGGCTGCCCTGGGCCTTGATCGCCAGCCGGAGGTTCAGCAGGGCGGCGCCGCAGTCCAGCATCCGTTCCCGCTGCTCGCTGTCGGTGCCGGTGGTGAGCGGATCCGCGTACAGCTCGACGGAATCCGGGGTGCACTGGAACCGCCACGGCCGGGCGGACCGCAGCGGCGGGGGAGCCGTGGCCGCGAGGAGGACGGCGTGCACCTGGCTTGCGCTGAGGTGGCCGACGGGCATGACACCGGTCTTCATGGACGGCTCCGAACTCCTGGATTACTGGATGCGCTTTCACCGTCCGCCCGGGCCGCGGGCTCCGCCCAGTGCCGAACGGCCTCCGCCTCCGGGCGAAGGTCGTCGGTTGCGAACCCGGTCCGGCCGGATCCCGCCCGGCGCCGGACCGGTGTGTCACAGTGGTGACATGCCCGAGGAAACGACGTCGGGCCGGGACCGGATGGACGCGCTGCCCGCGGCCGTCCTCGCCTTTTCCGCCGGTCTGGAGCTCGAGACGACGCTGCACCGGATCGTCACCGCCGCGGCCGGCCTGGTCGGCGCCCGGTACGGCGCGCTGGCCCTGCTCGACGAGGACGGCCGGACGACCGCGTTCGCCGTGACCGGCGTCGACGACACCACCCGGGAGCGGATCGGCCCGCCGCCGGACGGCCACGGGCTGCTCGGCACGCTGGTGACCGGCCGGGGTCCGGTGCGCCTGGCCGGCCTGGAGACCGGTGAGTTCCCGCCGGAGCACCCGCCGATGCGGGCGTTCCTCGGCGTCCCGCTGCTGGTGCGGGGCGAGGTCCTCGGACGGCTGTACCTCAGTGGCGATCGGCCGTTCACCGCCGACGACGAACGGGCGATCGTGGCCCTGGCGGCGGCGGCCGGGATCGCGGTCGACAACGCGCGGCTCTACGAGGAGAGCCGGAGCAGGCAACGGTGGCTGGAAGCCACCGGGGAGATCTCCGCCGAGCTCTTGGGCGGCACGGACGTCCACGAGGTGCTGCACCTGATCGCGACCCGGGCCGCCGAGCTCACCGGCGCCGACGACGCGCTCATCGCGTTGCCGGAGTCGCCCGGTGGGGCACTGGTCGTCACGGTGTGTGCCGGCCCCGACGCCCAGGTGCTGGCCGGCCGCCGGATCCCGCTCGCCGGGTCGACCTCGGGCGCGGTCCTGCGGGACCACGTGCCGCGCAACGTGCCGAAGCTGGCATACGACCTGGCCCACGGCCTCGGTGTGGACCTCGGACCGGCGCTGGTGGTGCGGCTGCGGTCCGGCTCGCGCTCGGGCGCGGCGGTGCTCCTGGCGATCCGCGGCCGCGGGGCGGCGCGGTTCGGCGAGCACGAGCTGCAGCTCGTGTCCGCCTTCGCCGACCAGGCCGCGCTGGCGCTGCGGGACGCCGAAAGCCAGGCCGCCCGCCGGGAGCTGGACGTCGTGGTGGACCGCGACCGGATCGCCCGCGACCTGCACGACCACGTCATCCAGCGGCTGTTCGCGGTGGGCCTGGGGATCGCGGGCACCCGCCGCCGGTCCGATTCGCCCGCGGTCACCGGCCGGCTCACCCAGCACATCGACCAGCTCCAGGACGTCATCGAGGAGATCCGCAGCGCGATCTTCGCCCTGCACGCGCAGCCGGGAGCCGGGCGGAGCCTGCGGGTGCGCCTGCAGAACGCGATCACCGACGCGTGCGCCGACTCCGCGATCCGCACGACGGTGCGGCTGTCGGGAGCGTTCGACCGGGTGCCCGCCGAACTGGCCGAGCACGCCGAGGCCGTGGTCCGCGAAGCGGTCAGCAACGTCCTGCGGCACGCGAGGGCGGCCGAGCTGACGGTCACCGTGTCCCTGGACGGCGACCTGGTGATCGAGGTCTCGGACACGGGGATCGGGATGCCGCAAGCCGTGGCGCGCAGCGGGCTTCGCAACCTCGAGCAGCGAGCCGCGGAGACGGGCGGATCGCTGCGGCTCGAACGCCCGGACGACGGTGGTACCCGTCTGGTGTGGACGGTCCCGGTGCCCTGACACCGGCCCCCGGTACTCAACCGCTGTGCGAGACGGGGATCCGGGTGATGCCGTTCACCGGGGCCGACCTCACGGGCGCGGACCTCGGCCGGCGCCACCCCGCCCGAGCCACCGGTCGGCGACGAGCGCGGCGTGGGCGCCGCGCGTCGCATCCGACGACTCGGCTCCCGTCTAATGGTGGGCGAGATCGACCGTTCGAGCGGCCAGCAGGCCGCCGAACCCCGGGACGAGCGCGGACAGCCAGACCCGCTTCCGGCCGTCGGCCAGGAGTACCGCCGCGATGATCGTGGCGGTGTAGGCCAAGCCGTGCACCGGGCCGAGGATGGCGGAGATCGTGCGGTGGTGGACGGTGACCAGGTTGAGCAGCAGGCACGCCAGAGTGGTGAGTTCGACGGCGCCGAGGATGTGCAGGGCGCGTCGCGGGGTCATCGCCCGGCTCCGGTCGTCGAGCCGGGGCGGACGATCATCAGGACGACCACCACCGCCCACAGCAGGTTGAAGAGTCCGGTGGACATCGCCAGGCGGCGATCCGGGGTGCCGGTGCCGAGAACTCGTTGCTGCGCCGGCAGAATCACCCCGACCAGCAGGACGGCGGCGACCGCGGTCAGCACCATCGAGATGATCAGCCAGGCGTCGCCGAGCACGCCGAGGGCGGCGGCGGTGGCGATGCCGAAGACCGGGACGAAAATGCCGATGACCGCGTAGACGCGGGTGATCCGGTTCAGCACGCCGGGAACGGCGTTCTTGCGGGGGTCGTCCGGCACCAGGTGGGCGGCGCGAGCCGCGGCCGGGAACATGCTCGCGGCGACCGCGACCGGCCCGATGGCGAGGATCGCCGCGAGAACGTGAACGGACAGCAGGAACGCCTTCACGCGTCCGTCCGTTCGCCTGGGCCGGAGCCGTCGAAGAGCGCGAACCGGGCTCGCGGGTGGGGCATCGGTGATCCTTTCGCCGGTGGTGATCACCCGCCATGCTCTTCACCTCCGCCGTCGGCCACCACTGGCCATCCGGTCAAGGAACTCCTGGATTTCGCCACCGGCGCCGTGCGGTGCGATCGCGGCCGAGCGGGCCACGGTCGAGGTGGCTCAGCCGGGCGGCGCGGGCCGGAGGCCGTCCATCAGGAGGTTCAGCAAGCGGCCGGCCTTGGCTTCGTGCCCGGGCCGGGGGGCGACCGTGAAGATGCCGATGAGGGCGGCGGCGACGTCTTCGGCGGTGACGTCGGCGCGGAGGTCGCCCGCCGCCCGTCCGGCGTCCAGGATCGTGGTGATGGCCGCCAGCAGTTCGGTCCGGGTCTGCGCGTGGGCGATCTCGCCCGACTCGATCATCGCGAGCAGTGTGTCGAGCATGCCGTTCTTGGTCGCGATCCAGTCGCCGAACAAGTCCATCCAGCGCCGCATCGCCGCGGCGGGGGCCAGCCGGCCGAGCAGCTCGCGGGCTCCGGTCGTCAGCCGCTCGACCTGGTCCCGGTAGACCGCGTCGACCAGCGACTCGCGGGTCGGGAAGTGCCGGTAGAGCGTGGCGATGCCGACCCCGGCCTCACGGGCGATCGCCCGCATCGACGGCTCGCCGTCGGCCGAGACGAACACGCGGGTCGCCACCGCGAGCAGCTGGTCGCGGTTGCGGGCCGCGTCCGCCCGTGGGGCGCGCCTCTCTGGCTCGATCAAAACGGAACACGCTCCGGTTGTGTTAGGGTCAGCGAGTAAGCGGAGCATAGTCCGTTTCGATGCGCCAAGGAGCCGAGCGTCATGCCGGAACAGCACACCCCACCGTCGAACGGCCGGAGCAGGGCGGTCCGGCTCGAGTCGTTCGGCGGCCCGGAAGTCTTGGAAGTCCGGGAGATTCCCGTTCCCCAGGCCGGTCCGGGCCAGGTCCGGGTGCGGGTCACCGCGGCCGGCCTGAACCCGATGGACTGGATCATGACCGCCGACGCGGACACCGCCGCCCGGTTCGGCTTGAGCCTCCCGGCCGGGTTCGGGACCGACTACGCGGGAGTGGTCGACCAGGCCGGTGCCGGGGTGACCGGCTTCGCGCCCGGCGACCGGGTGTTCGGCGGTGCGCTGTCCCGCGCGGTCGCCGGCTTCGTGGTGGTCGACGCGACCGGGGAGACCGCGGCGAACGAGGTCCACCACACGCCCGGCGGCGTCGACGACCGCACGGCCGCCACTCTCACGATCGCGGGCCGCACGGCGTCCGCCGCCCTCGCCGCGGTCGGCCCGGGCCCGGACGACACGGTGCTGATCGGCGGGGCGGCGGGCGGGGTCGGGGTGTTCGCCGTCCAGCTGGCCCGGATCGCCGGAGCGCGCGTGATCGGGACCGGGTCGGCGACCTCGGCCGGCTACCTGGGCGAGCTGGGAGCCGAGCCGGTCGTCTACGGCGAGGGCCTGGCCGAGCGGGTCCGGGCCCTCGCTCCTGGCGGCGTCACCGCCGCCATCGACCTCCACGGGGTGGAGACGGTGCGCGTCGCGCGGGAACTCGGCGTCCCGGACGGCCGCATCCGCACCATCGCCGCGCAGGTCGACGGCGTGGCGGGGGCCAACGGGGCGAACGCCGCTCCCGGTGCCCTGGAGGAGATCGCCCGCCTGGTCGCGGCGGGCCGGCTGCGGGTGCCGATCGCGGTGAGCTTCCCGATCGAGCAGATCCGCCGCGCGGCCGAGCTGCAGGCCGGGAGGCACGTGCAGGGCAAGGTCGTCATCGACCTGTAGCCCGGGTGCGCCCCCGCCGGACCTTCAGCGGGCCGCGAGCACCCGGCGCACCTCGTCCGCGCCCCGCACCACGGGGGAGTGCAGCGAACCGACCTCGCTGATCTCGATCTCGACCACGTCTCCCGGCCGCAGCCCCTGATCGAGCCCGGGCACGACGGACGTGCCCGTGGAGAGCACGGCGCCGTCGGGGAAGTCGTTGTCCCGCCACAGGTACTCGACGAGTCCGGCCGGTTCGCGGTTCAGCTGGGCGGTACTGGCTTCGCCCGCGAATACCTCCTGACCGTCGCGCAGGATGCGCATGCGGAGGTCGAGTGACCGCGGGTCCGGCACCTCCCACGCCGGCCGCACCCGTGCCGACACCGCGCACGAACCGGTGTAGATCTTGGCCTGCGGGAGGTACAGCGGGTTCTCGCCTTCGATGCTGCGGGAGCTGACGTCGTCGACCACCACGTACCCGGCGATCTCGCCGCCATTCGTCAGCAGGAGGCCGAGTTCCGGCTCTGGCACGTCGTTGGCGGAATCGGCGCGGACGGCGATCGGCTCGCCGTCGGTGACCACCCGCCACGCGGCCGACTTGAAGAACAACTCCGGCCGCTCCGCGCGGTACACCCGCGCGTAGACGTCCTCATCGGCGCTCTCCTCGCGGCGGGCCTCCTCGGAGCGCAGGTAGGTCACCCCGGCGGCCCACACCTCCATCCGCCCGTCCAGCGGCGGCAGCAGGCGCGCCCCGCCCGCGGACACCGGCTCCCCGGCGGTGCCGGCCAGCTCGCGGATCTCGGCCACGGGGCGGCGCAGCAGGTCGCTCATCGATTCCACGGCGAGCGGCCGCAGCTCTTCATCGGTGAGCACGCCGACCCGGATGACGCCGGTTCCGTCGGCGAATCGCACCAGGTGACTCATCCCGGACCCCCACTCCGTAGGTTCGGTACCGAACCTACGGAGTGCGGAGCGAGGCGGTCAACGAGTGCCGGACAGCCGGGATCCGCCGAAGACGACCAGGGCGAGCAGGAGGGCGGCGGCGCCCACGACGAGCAGGCCGGGGAGAGGCCGGTGGTGGCGCCGTCCCAGTGCCCGGGTGAGCAGGGCGGGCAGCAGCAGCCCGTTGCCGAGGCCGGTCACGACCGCGCCGAGCACCACGACCGGTACCGAGGAGGCCGGCGCGAGGACGAGGATGCCGAGTCCGCAAAGGACGAACGTCGCGGGGATGGTGGCGGCGGGACCCGGCTTGGCGAGCCGGGGGAACAGGTACGCCGCGATGGCGGTGGCCAGCGAGCCGGCCGCGCTGAGCAGGCCGACGGTCGCGGTGGCGGTGGCGCCGATGCCGTCGAGCACGTAGGACAGTTCGACGACGAGGACGTAGAAGACGAGGCCGCCGGCCAGGGTGACGGCGGCCGGTGTCCGGAAGGTGCGCCACGGCAGCGGGGGGAGCTTCTCGCGGGTCCGGGCCGGCGACGGCTGCCGGATGACCCGCGCGGCGGCGAACGCGAGCGGCAGGCTGACCGCGTAGAGCCAGAACGGCGGGCGCCGGCCCCAGGAACCCAACAGCCCGAACCGCCACCTACGGCTGTTCACCGCTCAGGAGGGCGCGACCGAGCACATCGGCCTCGACCACCTGCCCCACACCAGCACGTACATCGCCGACTGGGTCGCCGACACCCTGGCGACCTAGCGGCGCGCCCGCTCCGAGGAACACGGCGCGTCGCTCGGCCTCAAGCTCCGAAGATCGGGACCGACGTGCAGGCGTTGCCGTTCACGCCCTTGAACTTGGTGAAGGAGCCGTTGCTGTTCTTCTTCCAGAAGGACACGCAGATCAGCGAGCCGTTCGGGAAGGATCGATTCACGGTGAAGGTGCGGTCGACCTCCTGATCGGTGGGGCCGGTTTGCTTGTACCCGTTGGGGCCGAAGACCTCGAAGAATCCCGTTGCGCCGGTCTCGCTGCGGTCTCGCCACGCGTAGACCTTCGAAACGGTGGTACCACCGCCCGTACTGCTGTTGCACAACGCGTTCGCGTAGCAGATGACCTCGGTGTCGGTGGTGCCGGCAACAGCCGGGCCGACGAGTGCGGAGGTGGCTGCGACGATGATCCCGGCGAGCGTCAGGCTGCGCTTGGCAGGCCGTGTGGTCACGGTTTCTCCTCTTCGGCAGTGGTCGGATCCGCAGCCGACACGGCCGACGGCGATCGCGGGTTGAGGGGGTGCGCGGGCCATCACCCGATCGGCGCAACGGGGGCGGCGGCAGCCGTCAGAGGTCCAGGACGACGTCCTCCCGCGGCCGGGAGCAGCAGACGAGGGCTTCGTCCGGCGCCGGCGGCTCGAGCGGGTCGGGGTCGTACCGCACGTGGCCGGACAGCAGCGGGGTCACGCACGTGTGGCAGACGCCGGTGCGGCACGACCACCGCGTCGGCACGTCGCACGCCTCGGCGAACTCGAGCAGGCTCGGGTAGGCGTCGCTCCAAGGCACCGTGAGCCCGCTGCGCGCGAACGTGACCGCCGGCCCCGTGCCCGCGGGAGCGGCCGGGGGATGCGGGGTCCTGCGGACGACGCCGGTGAGGCCCGGGTTGATCGCGGACACGCCGCCGAACAGTTCACTGTGGACACGGGCGGGATCGAAACCGAGGGACACCAGGGAGTCCCGCATCGCCGTCATGAAGGCGTCCGGCCCGCACAGGTAGGCCGTGCCGTCGGCGGGAAGACGCAAAGCAGACAGTGTTTCGCGTGTCAGGCGGCCGTTTTCCGCTGTGAGGTGGATGTACTCGTGGCCGTGCGGAAGGCTCGCCAGCAGCCGGTGGGCTTCGCCGGCGAACGCGTGTCCGGCCGCGGTGCGGGTGGTGTGCAGCCACCAGACCTCCCGGGAAGTCCGGCTCGCGGCGAGCGCGTGCAGCATGGCCAGGACCGGGGTCACGCCGATGCCCGCGGACACCAGGACCACGGGCCGGTCGTCTTCGGTCAGGACGAACTCGCCCCGGGGCGCCGCGACGTCCACGACCGCGCCGGCCGCCAGCTGCGTGTGGAGGTAGCTGCTGACCACTCCGTCCCGCTTGACACTGATCCGGTACTCGCGGTCCGACGGCGCCGCCGACAGCGAATAGCTGCGGACCGGCGCCGGGTCGCCGGCCCCGGGGACCCGCAGGGTGAGGTACTGGCCCGGTTCCGGCCGGGGGAGCGGCGCGCCGTCGTCGGCGGTCAGGTGGAGCGAGGCCACCGTCGTGCTCTCGGGCACCACCCGGGCGACGCGCAGCGGCCGGAATCCACTCCACCCGCGGGGTGCCGGTGGTGCCTCCGCGGCCAGCAGGTCCCGGAACGATCCCTGCCAGCCGGGACTGAGGGCGGGGATGTCGAGGGCCTTGCGCAGGGTGTCCCGGTCGCGGTCCGGCAGGTAGAGGAGCGCGTCGATGTCCGCGACGCTCAGCTCGTGCCGGCCGGTCCGGGTGCGGACGATCTCGTCGCCGGCCCGGACGTGGCCTTCGGTGACGACCCGCAGGTAGAAGCCGGGCCGGTGGTGCGCCACCAGCAGGGAGGGCATCCGCGGCTCGCCGAGGCGCATCCCGACGCGGAAGCACGTGACGCGCGGCTGGGTGACCTCGAACTCGGCCTCGCCGATGCGGTACCGGTCGCCGATGTGCACCTCGTCGTCGGGCAGGCCGTCGACGGTGAAGTTCTCGCCGAACTGGCCGTCTTCGAGATCGTCGCGGCCGAGGAACCGCCGCCAGTGCTCGTAGGACTGCCGCTGGTATACGAGCACCGCGCGGTTCTCGCCGCCGTGGCCGCCCAGGTCGCCCTGGCCGTCGCCGTCGATGTTGAGCCGGCGGACCAGGCGGCGTCCTTCGACCGGGTACTTGAAGATTCCCGTGTGGACGGTCCGGCCCTGCCAGGGCACGTCCTGGGGCAGTCCGACGTTCAGTGACACCAAGCGGGCCATGGTGGTCGTCTCCTTCAGTCCGCGGCGGTCCGGGTGCGCTGGTAGTGCCGGCGGCCCTTCATGCGGTTGCCGCACACGGCCATCGAACACCAGCGGGCGCTGTTGGGTTTGCTGTGGTCGACCAGGAACAGCCGGCACTCGGGGTTGGCTCACGGGCGCAGCCGACCGGGGCTCGATTCGGCGAGCGCGTCCCAAGCCGGCACGGCCCGCGCGGCGGCGGACCGGCCGGGCGAGTGCTCGCCGCGCACGACGCCCTGCAGCACGGAACGCGCTTCGAGCAGGGCGCGGTGCTCGTCGTCGGTGGCCGGCTGCCCGTGGGTGGCGAGCCATTCCCGGGCCGCCCGCGGGGCGGCGAGGTCGTCCTCGGGCCGGCCGTCACGGACCGGGGTGGTGTGGAGCAGGTCGAGCAGCAGCGTCTCGTGGGTCACCGCCAACCTCTGTCTAACTGTCAAACAGAGTTTAACGGTTAGGAGGACGTGATGGGGCTGGCCTGGCAGCAAGGACGACTGGCGGTGGGGCACTTCCTGGTCGAGCAGCCGCTGCGGATGCGCGTGCGGTTCGGCGGCGAGTGGGTGGCCGCGTCGTCTGCCCTTGCCAGGGGCTGGCCGGCTTGCACGAAGGGTTCCGGGTAGTCCAGCTGACCCCGCCGGGATCGGCCCGCTCCGGCCTAAGCAAGTCCGAAGACTGGCAGGGGGATTTCGCCTCGGGCGTGGACCCGGGTCGTCCAGGAGTGCCACCACCCCGCTGGGTGACGGCGGCTGTGCGGGTCAGCCGCTGACGTGCGCGGTGTTGGCGAGCCAATCCCGGACGAGGTCGAGGTTGCCGTCGACGCTGATGCCGGTGGCTTCGGTGAGCGGGCGTCGGCGGGTCAAGACCATCAGCAGCGCTCGTGCCGGGCCGGTCACCGTCACGTCGGCCTGCCGCGTGGCCGGCTGCCACGCCGCCCCGTCCGGCCGCCGTTCGACGAACCAGGCGTCCGCGGTGTCGGTGGCCCGCCACTGCAGGGTCTGGCCGGTGCCCCGGAGGGCCTGGGCGGACTCGGGCCGCTGCGCCTTCCACGTGGGTGAGGTGAGCATCGTGAGGTGGTTGCCGATGAGGGCGGTGGCGGTGCCGGCGTCGACGTCGGCCGGTCGATCCGCTGCGCCGGCCGCGTCGAAGCCGTGGACGACCGCCTCGTTGAGCATGCTGGTCATCCAGAACCGCGTCCCGGAGCGCTCGTCGCCCGCGGCGTTGAACACCGGCGCGTCGAGCGCGTCATCGGAGCACGCGCTCGCGACGCGCTGCGCGGACCGCGACAGCCACGCCTGCCACTCGCGGGGGTCCGCGGGGAGCACGGCCAGCTCCGTGGGCAGCTGCGCGGGGTCGGTGACGCGCCGCTCGATGATCTCCGCGACCCAGTGCTGGGTTTGGCCCACGTGCTCGACCAGGTCGGCGACGGTCCATCCCGGGGCTGTCGGCACGGTGGCGCCGGGGCCGGCCTCGGCGGCCGATTCCGCCAGGCGCCGGGTGTGTTCGACGATCGCTCGGCGGGCGTGCTCGGCGGTCAATCCGGTCATGAAGTGTCCTCTGCTCGATGGGCCGGTGGTCGGCCCTTCGGCTACGCGTCGAACGACGCCGGCCGGGATCGACAACCTTCCGGCCATCAGTGTCCACGGAGGAAGAGCGCTTCGGTCAGCGCCATGGCCGCGATCTCCTCCGGGGCGACGCTCTCGTTGGGCGCGTGGATGCGCGCCTGGGGTTCTTCGACGCCGATCAGCAGGATCTCGGCCTCGGGGTACGTCTCGGCCAGGACCGTGCACAGCGGGATCGACCCGCCCTGGCCGAGCTGCGCCATCGGGCGGCCGTACGCGCTCTGCATGGCGGCGGCCATTCGCCGGTAGGCCGGGCCGTCGGTGGCCATCCGGAACGGGTGACCGGTCGCCTCGACTTCGACCGACAGGCGCACGCCCCACGGTGCCGCCGCGAGCAGGTGCCCGGTCAGCGCGCGGGCCGCGTCGGGTGGCTCGACGCCGGGCGGGATCCGGAGGTTCAGCCGGCCCGGGCGCGCGGGGTGACGGCCGCCGCGGACCCGAGGACCGGTGGGCAGTCGATGCCGAGCACCGTCAGCGCCGAGCGTGCCCACAGCGTGTCCGCCACTTCGCCGCTGCCGAGCAGGACGGCGCCGGGGGACAGGCCCGCGTCCGCGCGGAACTGCTCCGCCGGGTACGGGGCCCCGGCCCAGCGGCCGTCGTCGGGCAGGCCGTGCCGCCCGGGCCGGTGGCGCGTGCGGGCGGCGGCCGTCCCTGCCGGCCGCTGCTTGACCGGCAGGGACGCCACCTCCCCGGAACTGCCCCAGGAGAGGCATACGCCGGATAGCCGGTTCGGGGGTCCGCCAAACGGCGGATGACGAGATCGCCGGCCACCGGCATCGGCACCGGGGCCGCCGGTCGCCGGCGAGGACTGCTCGCCGCCGGTTTCGGGGCCGCCCGAGCGGGTACGCCAAAACGATCACCCGGAGAGGGGGCGCCCCCATGGCGACGACCGAAGACGCTGGCACGGACCACACGATCGGGGTACGGATCGACGGCACTGAGCACCGGCCGGCGGTGGACCCGCGGCGCACCCTGCTCGACCTGCTCCGCGACCAGCTGGGCGTGACGAGCCCGAAGAAGGGCTGTGACCACGGCCAGTGCGGGGCCTGCACGGTGCTGCTCGGCGGCCGCCGCGTGCTGGCCTGCCTGACCCTGGCGGTGACCTGCGACGGCGCGGACGTCACCACCGCCGCCGGGCTGGCCGACGGCGGTGGGCTGCACCCGATCCAGCAGGCCTTCCTCGACAACGACGCCTTCCAGTGCGGGTACTGCACGCCGGGGCAGATCTGCTCGGCGGCCGGGCTGCTGGCCGAGTTCGCCGACGGCGCCCCGAGCCACGTCACCTCGCCGGTCAGTGACGCCCCGCGGTGGTCCGACGAGGAGATCGCCGAACGGATGAGCGGCAACCTCTGCCGCTGCGGGGCCTACGCCGGGATCGTCGCCGCCGTCCGGGAGTCGCGATGAAGACCTTCGCCTTCGCCAAGCCCGCCACCGTGGCCGAGGCGGTGCGGGCCGTGGCCGGGGAGCCGGACGCGGTGTTCCTGGGCGGGGGCACGAACCTCGTCGACCACCTCAAGCTGGGGGTGGCCCGGCCGGACCGGGTCGTCGACGTCACCGCCGTCACTCCGGCGGAGATCCGCGAGGACGCCGACGGCGGCCTGTTCTTCGGGGCCGGTGTCCGCAACAGCGACCTGGCGGCGCACGCCGTGGTCCGCGAACGCTACCCGGTACTGGCCGAAGCGCTGCTGTCCGGTGCGTCGGCTCAGCTGCGCAACATGGCCACCGCGGGCGGGAACCCGTTGCAGCGCACCCGGTGCCTGTACTTCCAGGACGTGACGACGCCGTGCAACAAGCGGGCTCCCGGTTCGGGGTGCTCGGCCATCGGCGGGGCCACGCGCCAGCACGCGATCCTCGGCGCGTCCGGAGCGTGCGTGGCCACCCACCCGTCGGACATGGCGGTCGCGCTGGCGGTCCTGGACGCCCGGGTGCACGTCACCGGTCCCGAAGGTGAGCGTGAAATCGGCTTCGGAGACCTGCACCGGCTGCCCGGCGACACCCCCGAACGCGACACCGTGCTCGCGCACGGCGAGCTGATCACCGGCTTCACGCTGCCCGCCGTGCCGTGGTCGTCGCGGTCGGCCTACCGCAAGGTCCGGGACCGGGCGTCGTTCGCGTTCGCGCTCGTCTCGGTCGCCGCCGCGGTGTCCACAGTGGATGGCCGGATCGACGACGTCCGCGTCGCGTTCGGCGGGGTGGCCCACAAACCGTGGCGGGCCACCGAAGCCGAAGCCGTGCTGCGTGGCGCCCGGCCGGGCGAAGACGTGTTCCGGGCCGCCGCGGACGCCGAGCTGGCCGGCGCCCGCGCGCTCGAGGGCGTCGACGGCGGGAACGCCTTCAAAATCCCGCTCGCCCGCCGCACCCTGGTCGCGGTCTTGCGCGACCTGACGACCGAGGAGCCGAACCGATGACCGAGCTGCTCGAACCCCACGCCATCGGGACCGCGGCCACCCGCCGTGACGGCCCGGCCAAGGTCACCGGGACCGCGCCGTACGCCTTCGAGGCCCCGGCGGACCGCCCGCTGTACTGCCACCCGGTGCAGGCCACGATCGGCCGCGGTCGCTGCCGCCGGATCGCCACCGTGCCGGCCGAAACGGTCGAGGGTGTCGTGAAGGTGATCACGCCGTTCACCGCCGAGCGGCTGGCCGGCACCGACGACGCCGAGCTCGCTGTGCTGCAGGACCGCGGCGTGCCGTTCCGCGGCCACGTGGTCGCGCTGGTGCTGGCCGAGACCCCGGAGATCGCGCGCCACGCCGCGGAGCTGGTGACGGTCGAGTACGACGCCGAGCCGCACGACGTCGAGCTCCGCGCCGATCGCGACGACCTGTACGCGCCTGACTCGGTCAACCCGGACTTCCCGACCGACACCGCCCAAGGCGACGCCGACGCCGAACTCGCCCGCGCGGAGGTGACCGTCGAGGAGACGTACACGACGGCGATGCAGCACAACAACCCGCTGGAGCCGCACGCGACGACCGCGTTGTGGGACGACGGGGTGCTCACCCTGTGGGACTCCACCCAGGGCGTCCACACCGTCCGGTCCACCCTCGCCGGCGTGTTCGGGCTGCCCGAGGAGAAGGTCCGGGTCCGCTGCCCCTACGTCGGCGGCGGCTTCGGGTCGAAGGGCACGCCGCACGCGAACGTCGTGCTCGCGGCACTGGCCGCCCGCGCGGTGCCGGGCCGCTCGGTCAAGCTCGCGCTGACCCGGCAGCAGATGTTCGCACTGGCCGGCTACCGGACGCCGACGATCCAGCGCGTCCGGCTCGGCGCGGACCGCGACGGGCGCCTGCGCGCGCTGCGGGTCGACGTCGTCGAGCAGACCTCGCGGATCAAGGAGTTCGCCGAGCAGACCGCGGTGCCCGCGCGGATGATGTACGCGGTGCCGAACCGGGCCACCAGCCACCGGCTCGCCGCGCTGGACGTGCCGGTGCCGTCGTGGATGCGGGCGCCGGGGGAGTGCCCCGGGATGTTCGGCCCTGAGGTCGCGATGGACGAGCTCGCCGTGCGGCTCGGCATCGACCCGATCGACCTGCGGGTGCGCAACGAGCCCGAGCGCGACCCGGAGAACGGGCGGCCCTTCTCCAGCCGGAACCTCGTCGCCTGCCTGCGCACCGGGGCCGAGCGCTTCGGCTGGGCGGACCGGGATCCGCGGCCCGGTGCCCGCCGCGACGGCCGGTGGCTGACCGGGACCGGAGTCGCCGCGTCGGTGTACCCGGCGCAGCGGTCGCCCGGGTCCACGGCGCTGATCCGGTTCGAAGCCGGCCGGTACGTCGTGGAGATCGGCGCCGCCGACCTCGGGACGGGGGCTTGGACGATCCTGCCGCAGATCGCGGCCGACGCGCTCGGCGTGCCCGCGGCGGACGTCGAGGCCCGGATCGGCGACACGGGTTACCCGAACGCCACCGTCGCCGGTGGCTCCTCCGGCACCGCTTCGTGGGGAACGGCGGTGGTCGCGGCGGCGCGGGCCTTCCGCGACAAGTTCGGCACCGACCCGGCCGAAGGCGCGGAGGTGACCGCCGACACCCCGGAGAACCCGGCCGAGGAGCAGTACTCGATGTACGCGTTCGGCGCGCAGTTCGCCGAGGTGCGGGTCGACGCCGATACCGGCGAGATCCGCGTCCCGCGGCTGTACGGCACGTTCGCGGCCGGCCGGATCGTCAATCCGGTGACCGCGCGTTCCCAGTTCCTCGGCGGGATGACGATGGGGCTGTCGATGGCGTTGTTCGAGGACAGCGTCATGGATCCCGGCACCGGGCACGTGGTCAACCACGACCTGGCCGAGTACCACATCGCCACCAACGCCGACGTGGGTGACCTGCGCGCGGACTGGCTCGACGAGCACGATCCGCACGTCAACCCCATGGGTACCAAGGGCATCGGCGAGATCGGCATCGTCGGCACCGCCGCGGCGGTCGCGAACGCGGTTCACCACGCGACCGGGGCGCGGGTGCGGAAACTGCCGATCACCCTCGACGCCCTGCTGTCCGCACTGCCCTGACCGGGAGCGCTCACCGGTTCAGCTGCACCGAATTCAGCAGTTCCAGTGCGGCCTGCTCGCCGGCGGGCGAGCTGTCGAGTTCGATGGTGTAGGCCCCGAGCGTCCGGTGCTGGTGCAGGGGGAGCGGGTCCCCGGGAGAAACGCTGTCCGCGGCGCGGCTGCTCGGGGAAACGAACATGGAGAAGCACCGGCTGTCGAGCGGGGCCCTCGCCGCGACGGCGTCCGGGCAGAGGACGAGGGTGTTGGCCTGCGGCTCGCTGGTGAACGTGACGACCTTCAGCCCGTCGGGAACGTGCACCGACTTCAGCGGCGACGCGATCGACGGCGGTGTGGTCCCGATCTTCCCCAGCAGGGCCAGCATTTCCGCGGCCGTCACCGGTTTCGTGGTCCTCGCCCAGATCCATCGGCCCGGTCCGTCCCGCCACATGACCGACTGCGGCTGGGCGATCTGGCCCGCGGCCGAGGGCTTCGCGGCCAGCGCGCTCTTGGGCGCGGCGCTTTCCCGGACTTCGATCTCGAACGCGTACTTGTGGTCCTGGCCGTAGTGCAGGCTGGCGAACTGCGGCTGGACGGCCCACATCGCCAGCTGCCAGGAACTGTCCTGGAGGCTCACCGCCGGCGCGGGCGGGGGCACCTCGGCGCCGGCCGGTGGCCCGGCCGGCCCGGTGGACAAGGAACTCGCGGGCGTGACCGGTGAGCCTTGCTCGACCGGGGTGCCCCGATCGAGCAAGGCGAAGGTGCCCGCACCGAGGGCGGCCACGGTGAGGGTCACCGCGGCGACGCTCACCGTCCGCCGCCGCCGGATCCGGCGGGTCGCGACGGTGAGCACGTCACCGGGATCCGGCGCGAGGGACTCTCGAGCGCGCAGCGCGCGGCGCAACTCCTCGAGATCGGTCATCACACGGTCTCCTCGCCTCGGGTGCACACTCTCAAGATGCCGCCCGGCGCGCGATCTGTTGCAGTTGCGCTCGAGATCGTCCGGAGGTGGTGCCCCCTCGGTCAGTAGGGGTTGCCGGGCACGTTGAGGTGCGTCTGGTACAGGCCGAACCCGCCGGTGACGCCGGACGTGAGGTACAGGGTCCGCCCGTCCGGTCCGCCGAACGCCGCGTTCGTGGTGTTGCGGCCGGCGGAGATGGTGCCGAGCTGGGTGCCCGACGGGGAGAAGACGTGGACGAGCCCTTCGTCGTAGGAGGCCCAGTACAGGTTGCCCGCGCAGTCGATGGTCGCGCCGTCGGGCGTCCGCATGCTCGCGAACGTCGTGCGGTTGCCCGTGGTGCCGTCGGGGAAGACGGTGTACTTCATGATCGCGTTGGCCCCGGTGGCCCCCACGTACAGCGTCTTGCCGTCGGGGGACAGGACGATGCCGTTCGGCTGCGGCAGCGTGTCGTCGACGAGGCCGACCACGCCGTCGCGGACGCGGAAGACGCCGGTCCGGCCGCCTTGCTCGTCGGGGCGGTTGCCGCGCTGGTAGTTCGGGTCGGTGAAGTAGGTGGTGCCGTCCTGGCCGGTGGTCAGGTCGTTCGGCGAGTTGAACGCGCGGCCGAGGTAGCCGGCCGCGACGGTCGTGCGGCTGCGGTCGGCCAGGCTGTAGGCGGAAACGGTGCGGTTGTCGTGGGTGGCGGCGAGCACCCGCGTGCCGTCGGCGGAGATCGCGAGGCCGTTGCTGCCGGAGCCGGCGATGAACGTCTCGAAGGTGGCCGGCGGCGTGTACCGGAGCATCGACGACGGCTGCACGCCCTGGGGGCCGGTGGGGTTCTGCATGTTCGACAGCAGCAGGGTGCCCGTCCGCCGGTCCCAGGTCGGCCCTTCGAGGAAGTTGAACCCGCCCCGGACGAGCTGGGCCGCCACCGCCGGGCCCGGCAACGGCGGACCGTAGGTCGCGCCCGGGGTGCACGGTGCTGCGGTGGTGGCGGTGGTGGTGCCGGACGCCGGGGGCGTCACCACCCCCGCGATGGCGATCGCCGCCGCCGTCACCGTCCACAGGTGACGGTTGCCTGATGTCCTGCGCTGAGCCATGACGGCTCTCCTTCCGTGCGGGGACGGGCGC
>NZ_JBHVXZ010000146.1:0-22329 GCF_042881395.1 Amycolatopsis sp. NPDC058278
GACGCGGGGGTGCCCGCGGTCGCGACGCTGCACAACTACACGATGGTCTGCCCACCCGGCACACTCCACCGCGACGGCCGCATCTGCACCGAGTGTGTCGGCGGCTCACCGCTGCCGGCGGTGAAGCACGGCTGCTACCGCGGTTCTAGCGCGGCCACGCTCCCGATGGCGACGAGCATGGTTGCGAACCGGCGCCGGTGGTGGACGGGCGTTTCCCGGTTCTTCTGCATTTCGGCGGCCCAACGTGACCTCCTGGTGTCGGCCGGGATGCCCGGCGAGCGGATGGCGGTGAAGCACAACTTCGTCACCGATCCCGGCGTCCGCCGCACCGGCGCAGGCAAGCACGTGCTGTTCCTCGGCCGCGTCACCGAGGAGAAGGGAGTCGGCCTGCTGATGCGGGCTTGGGAGCGTCTCGGCGGCGCCCTGGGGGTGCCGCTGGTCATCGCGGGCACCGGCCCGATGCAGGACGAGGTCGCGGCCTGGGCGGCCGCCCGCCCCGACGTCTCGTACGTCGGCCTCCAGAACAAGGCGGAGTGCCGCGCCTTGACCGCCGACGCGATCGCGGTGGTCGCGCCGTCGACCTGGCTGGAGGCCTTCGGCCTGGTGGTGGTCGAGGCGATGGCCGCCGGCGTACCGACGGTCGCGGCCGCGCACGGCGCGTTCCCCGAGCTGGTCGACGACGGTGTCACGGGTCTCCTGCACGTGCCGGACGACGAGGCTTCGCTCGCGGACCGCCTGCGTGCGGTCGCCGGCGACCGCAATGGCGACATGGGCGACGCGGCCCGCGTCCGGTACGAGAAGGACTTCACACCCGCGGTCGGCCTCGACCGCTTGATCGCCGGGTACGAGGCGGCGATCAAGGCGTGAGGCAGCTGGTCCGGACGGCGCCCGCGGCCTTGCCGGCCGTGCTGCGCGCCCCGCTGGCGATGTCGGCCGCCCTGGCGACGGCGGTGCTCGTCGCCCTCGGCATCCTCCACTTCCACGACTCGGGCCTGACCGGCATCGACGCGGCATTCCTCCCGTCGATCGACGGAGTTCAGCCGCCGTGGCGGTACGTCGCCCTGGTCTTCGACTTCGGTGGCGAACCGGCGGGGTCGGTGATCCTGATCGCCCTGCTCGCGGGGGTCTGCTTCCTGGCCCACCGCGTCCGGACGGCCGTGCTGACGGTGCTCGGCGTCGTGGTCACGGTGGCGGTGACGACGGTGCTGAAGCCGCTGGTCGGCCGCACCATCCACGGCGAGTTCCTGTCCTACCCGAGCGGGCACACGGCCATGGCGACGGCGCTCGCGCTGGTCATCGGGCTGTTGCTCACCGACCGGCTGGCGCTCGGGCGTGCGGCCGCGGTGGCGCTCGCCCTGGGGTTGGCCCTGGTCGCCGGCGTCGCGATGGGGTGGGCCGAGGTGGCCTTGGGCGCGCACTATCCGACGGATGCTGCCGGGGGGTTCTGCGCCGCGCTCGCGGCCGTCCCGGTGACCGCGTGGGTACTGGACCGCGTCGCCGACCGGCTCTGAGCATCGGCCGGACCGGTTTGCCGGTGTCGTGACCGGGCGGCCGGGCGAAGAGCCGGCGTCTTCGATCGGTTGGCGGGTGGTGTCGGTCCTGGCGGGCCTCGTTCGTCGGTGGGGTGACCTACCTGTGAAGGAGACCCCCATGATCCAGGAGCTGATCGCCGCCGAGCGGCGGGAGCTGGCCGCGCTCCTCGATGAACTGCCACCGTCCGCGTGGGTGGCGCCGACCTTGTGCGCCGGTTGGCGCGTTGCCGAGGTGGTGGCCCACATGACCATGCCGTTCCGGCTCTCGACCGGCCGGTTCGTGCGGGAACTGGCGAAGTCCGGCGGGCGCTTCAACGTCATGGCCGACCGCGTCGCCCGCCGGGAGGCGGCCGAGCTTTCCCGCGAGGCGCTGGTCGCCTCGCTGCGCGACAACGCCGACCACCCGTGGCGGCCGCCGGGTGGGGGTGCGGAAGGTGCGCTGAGCCACGACGTGATCCACGGCCTCGACATCACGACCGCCCTGCAGCTGGAGCGGCGGGTTCCGCTGGAACGCCTGGAGGTCATCTTCGCCGCGATGAAACCCAAGCAGGTCAAGTACTTCGGTACCGATCTGACCGGCGTCGCCCTGCGTGCCGACGACCTCGACTGGTCGTACGGCACCGGCACACCACTCACCGGTGCGGCCCAGGATCTGCTGCTCGTCCTCTGTAACCGGCGGTTGCCCGCCGGTCGTCTTCGAGGGGAGCCGAGCGCGCGCTTCACCACGGTCTGAGCTCCTTTCTCAGCTGGTCCGTTGTGGACAGTCGAGGACTGCCGAACCGCAGGGCTTGGAGACCCGCCGTGCGAGCCGCGGCGACGTTCGCCTCTCGGTCGTCGATGAGCAGGATCCGTTCGGGGATCACGTCGAGCCGCCGGCACAGCGCGGCGAACGCTTCGGGAGCGGGCTTGCGCACCCCGATGTCGCCGCTGATGAACCAGTCGGTGATGTACTCGCTGAGCCCGAAGCGCTCGCGAAGCAGCTTGGACCACTCGCTGACGTCGTTGCTCAGGCAGGCGAGCCGCACTCCGGTGACGTCGAGTTCGGCGAGCAGGGTCACCATGCCCTCGGTGAGGCGGTGGTTGCGGCAGTACTCCTCGTCCGACGCACCGGAAGCGCCGGTCGCCGCCCAGAACTCCGTGGACGACAATTCGCCGAGGCTGCATTCCTCGTACAGCCGGGCGATTTCGTCATGACGCAGCACGCAGCCGTGACTGCGGAGGTAGGGGACGAGGAGCTCGCCGACGTCGTCGGCGCTCGAGTAGAGGACGCCCATGGCGTCGAACACGACGACGTCGATCGCGTCGCGGTTGAGGTCGGTGGGAGCGGACATGTCTCCGACGGTACCGAACACCCGTGCGAACGCCATCGCTGAAAAGGGTGAACCCGGCGCTGTCCGAAATTCTCCGTTCGCGACTTTTTCCTTTGGTGGCAACAGAAGTCGCGAACGTCGGCGCGCGGGCGATCAAAAACTGTCGGACCCCGCCGGCAAGCTTTGATCAGCAGCCGGCGGGCCCACCGCCGAACGAAGAGCATTCGTCCTGCGAGTAGGGCTTTGCCCGCCAGCTCGCAGCGTCGACCGTCTTGGAGGTGTCATGCGCCACGAAAGTCCACGGCCCGGAGTAGGAGTTGTCGTGCCACCGGTTGGCCTGGCGGAAGGTGACGGCCTCTTCGACCACAGTTCCCTTGTAGGGCGACCAATCCGGGAACGTCCCGAAGTTCGACAGCAGGGCCATCCGCCCGCACAGGCTCGTGCAGCCGATGCGGCCGGCGTCGAAGCGGAAGGTGTTGCCGTGGACCTCCACCCGCTGGGTCTTCCAGCGGCAGTCGTCGTACGCGGGGGCCTTCTCGATCGTGCCCGCGGCGCAGGCAGACTTTGCCGCCGACTTGGTGCAGTAGCCCGTCGAGGTGTTCGCCGGGCTGTTGCAGAAGCGGTCGGCGTTCTCCCACAACGTGATCCCGGCCCAGTTGTCCTCGAACGTGTTGCCGCTGATGTCGATGGCCGACGTCCGGGCACGCACGCGCGGATCGCCGCCCGATTCCGACAGGTACACCGTCGCCACCGGGAAGTTGTCGCCGCGCGCCGCGAACGTCCGGCCCTGGACCAGGGTGTTGCCGCGGAACGTGTTGCCGCGCAGCACCAGGTTGTAGCTGGTCTCGTAGAACAGCGCCTCGGCGTCGTTGGCCTCGAACAGGTTGTCCTCGATGAGGAAGTCGTTGTTGTTCGTGTCGGCCCACAGCCCGGCGCCGTGGTTGCCGTGGACCCAGTTGCCGCGGATGTCGGCCCCGTTCACGGCCCAGAACTTGGCGCCGCCGCTGCAGCCGCAGCCCGGCACCTTGGCCTCCCAGTCGCCGGTGTTGTTGCCGGTGATCTCGTTGCCGTCCAGCACGAGCCCGGTGATGCCGTCGCCCGCCTGGTACGCGTTGAGCCCGTACTGGCCGTTGTCGCGCAGGCAGCTGTGCCGCACGACCTGGCCGGCGCCGGCCATCAGCCCCGCGCCCGCGTTGTCCTCGATGGTGGTGTTCTCGATGAGCCAGCCGTCGCCGGAGTCGTGGTTGACCACGCCTTGGTCCTGCAGCGCGGCGAACCCGCGGACGGTGAGGCCGCGGATCTCCACGTTGCGGGCCCGTTGGGTGAAGGCCGCCCGGTTGACGCCGCGGCCGTCGACGATCGAGCCCGGCGCGCCGAGGTACACGTCGCCGTCCTTGGGGACGACCTGGCCGAACTCGTCGTTGCCGAGCGTGTGGGTGCCGGGCCGGAGCCAGAACGTCGTGCCCGCCGGGTTCGCCGCCGTCTTGGCCGCGAGGTCGCCGTCGACGGCCGGCTCGACGGTGACAGCTCCGGAGGGTGGTTGCCCGTACCCGGCGGGTTGGTGGCCGCACACCGGACCCGGCCCGTCGGCGGCGCCCGCCACCGCCGGGCACGCCACGGCGATCAGGAGCGAGCAAGCAGCGACGAGAACCGCACGAGATCTACCCATGGCAGGAAGTTACGCACGAACGGGCCGGAAAGCAGTCACCCTCAAGTGTCCTTATCGGACCCAACGGGTGAATCCGGCTCGCTCGTGCGGGGATCAGGCGTATTTGCGGAACACGGGCTGCACCGGGCGCCCGCCCATCCACGGCGCCGGGTCGTTCGCGTCGAGGGCCTTGCGGTACACCGTGCAGGCCTGGGCGACGACGTCGATGGTCTTGTCGATGTCCGCTTCGGTGAGCGCGGCACTGACCACGAAGGACGGCCCGAGCACGCCACCGCTGATCAGCTCGCGCAGGAACAGCGTCCGGTACGGCTGGGACGGCTTGCCCTGCTCGTCGAGCGTGCCGAAGACGAGGTTGCTGGCCCGGCCGCGGACGACGACGTGGTCCTCGACGCCGATCCCGGCGGCCACCTCGCGGACGCCGGCGGCGAGCCGGTCGCCGAGGGCGTGCATGCGGCCGATGACGTCTTCGTCCCGGTAGACGTCCATGACCGCCATTGCGGCGGCCAGCGAGTGGGTCTCCGCGCCGTGCGTGGTCGAGAGCAGGAACACCCGCTCGCGATCGGTGTGCAGGCCGCCGATCTCCATCAGCTCCCGCTTGCCCGCCAGCGCCGACACCGCGAAGCCGTTGCCGAGCGCCTTGCCGAAGGTCGAGAGGTCGGGCGTGACGCCGTAGAGGCCCTGCGCGCCGTGGGCGGACCAGCGGAAGCCGGTGATCATTTCGTCGAAGATCAGGACGACGCCGTGCCGGGTGGTGAGCTCGCGCAGGCCCTGCAGGTACCCCGGCGGCGGTTCCATCGCCGCGGCGGCCTCCAGGATCATGCACGCGATCTCGCCCTCGTGGCGCTGCAGCAGCTCCTCCGTGGCCTGCAGGTCGCCGTACGGGAAGGACACGACCGCTTCGGTCGTCTCGTCCGGGATGCCCGCGTTCATCGGCGTGGTGCCGATGAACCAGTCGTCGGTGGAGAAGAAGGCGTGGTCGGCGCACTTGGCGACGAGCTTGCGGCCGGTGGCGGCGCGGGCCAGCCGGACCGCGGCGGTCGTCGCGTCCGAACCGTTCTTGGTGAACTTCACCATGTCGGCCGTCGGCACGTTCTCGAGGAACCGCTCCGCGGCCTCGGCCTCGATGATCGACGGCCGGATGAAGTTGCTGCCCTTGTCCAGTTCGCCGCGCACCGCTTCGAGGACCCGCGGGTGGGCGTGGCCGAGGCTGACGGCCCTCAACCCCGCGCCGTACTCGACGTACTCGTTGCCGTCGACGTCCCAGACGTGGCCGCCGCGGCCGTGGGAGATGACCGGGGCCATCCCTTCGGGATACTGGTCCGAGCCCTTGGCGTAGGTGTGCGCACCACCCGGGATGACCCGGTGCAGCCGCTCGTCCGCCTTCGTGGAGCGGGGCAGGTTCGTTCCCATGTCGTGGTTCACCTCGTTGGTTTCAACGCCTCTCCGAGAGAGGGCGCCCGTTCGTCCCGGTCACTGACCATTGTGACCGCCAGTGGCCAGGAAATGTCCAATTCAGGGTCTTTGTACGAAATCGTAATGTCCTCTTCAGGATCGTGCGCCCGATCGATACGGTACGAAACGTCAGAGGGATCCGTGAGTGACTGGAATCCGTGTGCGCACCCCGCCGGGATGTACACGGAAACCTGGGTATCACCGGAAAGTTCGAAGGTTTTCACATTCCGGAATGTCGGCGAATCCGGTCGGAGATCCACCACGACGTCGAAGATCGCGCCGTGCGAACACCGCACCAGCTTCGCCTCGCCGGCCCCGCCACGCAGGTGCATCCCGCGGATGACCCCTTTGCGGGAGCGGGAAAGGCTGTCCTGGACGAAGCCGTCCGGGTCGATGCCGACCGAGGCGACGACGTCGAGGTCGAACGTCCGGCTGAAGAAGCCTCGCTGGTCCGTGTGCGGTGTGGGTTCGAACAGATACGCGCCGTCGATCTCGGGCACCGGAATGGCCTTCATCGCCCACCCCCGAAGAGGGCCGCCGAAAGGGCGGCGAACTGGTCCTTGAGCCGTTGCGCGTTCATCTCGTTCCGTTCCAGGAGCGTCTGGCGAAGTTCCGCCGAACGGTTCTCCAGTTCGGTGAATTGTTCGACGAGCCGGTCGAAGCCGACGGTCTTCGCCCGCTGGGTGAAGCCCTCGAGGCCCATCTCCGCCATGAGGACGTCGTTCTTCGGTGCGTAGCCGATCGCCACGGTCGGTTTCGCGACCTTCAGGGCGCAGAGCACGTTGTGGTAGCGCGTGGCCACCACGCTGTCCACCGAGGCCATCTCGTGCATCAGCTCGTCCAGGGTCTCCGCCGGAGCCGCCGTCACCAGCGGGGAAGCGGTCTTCTCGATGATCTCGTCGACGACCTGCCGGTCGATCCGGTCGCCGATGAACAGCCGGACGGGTCTGTCCTGGTCAACGAGCCAGGCGACGAAACGGTTCATCGTGTCCACGTAGTGGCGGTAGATGCGGTCGGCCTCGGCGCGGTCGTCGTTGCCGCCGTAGTAGGCCATCACGCCGACGCCGACGGTGCCCGGTTCGCCGACGGCGGCCGGCGTGGGGAGGGAGAACGCGAGGTCGGGATAGACCTGGTCGGCACTCGTGTCGACGCCCATGGCGCGCATGGCGTCACGCGAGATGTCATCGCGGTAGGAGCGGTAGGCGGCGAGCCGGCCGGACCAGCGGACCAGCGTCCGCGTCGCCCGGGCACTGATGTGGTTCGCACCCACGCAGACGAGCGCCACCTTGGTGCCGAAGAGGCGGCCGGTGGAGGAGAGGAGGAAGAGCGAATACGGGAAACCCCAGGGACGCAGCGGAAGCGTCGCTTCGAGCACGCCCATGCCGGGCACGATGACGACGTCCTGCTTCCGGACCCAGGCCGCGGTCCGCGCGATGTCGACCAGCTTGCCGAAGCCCTTGAGGGCGACCGAGCGCAGGCCGGACGCCGTCTCGTACTCGGACTGGTTCCAGTGCAGGGGCGTCGCGTCGAGGCCGTACCGCTCGCGGACGAGCTCCGGGCCGCCGACCAGGGCGCTCAGCACGGCATCCGGGTACTCGGCGCGCAGGTAGCCGAGCACGGCTTCGAGAGAACCGTCGTTGCCGAGGTTCCCCGAGCCGAGCAGGCCGAACACGCCGACGCGTGGCGCACGTTTCACGCGAGCCTGCCTTCCCGGCCGGCCACGATCTCGTTGACCGTGGCGACGTCCGAGGCGGTCGGCGCGCGGTCCTCGACGCGCTCGCCGTGGCCGGAGCGGGCCCGGTTGGTCAGCCAGGCGCCGAGGTGGCCGAAGCACTCGCGCTTGTCGGCGGCCGAGATCGGCGCGCGGCGGATCAGGTCCGCGAACCCGAAGACGTACTCGCCGATCAGGCGGACGGTGGGGTTCCGGAGCCGGTTCGCGCGCCGCGGGTCCAGATTCGCGCACCGGCTCCGGATGGTCGGGTTGGCCCGTTCCGCGCGGCCGGGGTGGTCGCGGCGGAAGTAGAGCAGCTCGGGCACCTGGTGGAACGGGCCGTGCAGGGCCATCTCGGCCGAGTAGGTCCGGTCGGCGTGGTGGTAGCTGTCCAGCGGCTTGACGCGGCGGAGGACGTCGGCGCGGATGACGCCGTAGAAGTCGTCGCCGCCCGGCTCGAACAGGATGCTGCGGAAGCGGTCCGGCGCGTGCGGGGACGCCGTGTTCAGCGTGTACTGCAGGGGCTGGACGATGCGGCCTTCGCCGTCGATGATCGCCTGGTCGCAGTGGGCGAGGATGACGTCCGGGCGCTCGTCGAGGGCCTCGACGCACCGCTTGAGCAGGTCGCGGGCGTACAGGTCGTCGTGGGAGACCCACTTGAAGAGCTCGGTGCGGGAGACGTCGAACACGAAGTTGTGGTTCGGCGTCGCGCCGATGTTCTTCGGCTGGCGGACGTAGCGGATCCGCGAGTCCTTCTCGGCGTAGCGGCGGCAGATCTCGTCGGTGCCGTCGGTGGAGGCGTTGTCCGAGATGATCAGCTCGAAGTCTTCGTAGGTCTGGCCGAGCAGGGCGTCCAGTGACTCGGCGAGGTACTCCTCGCCGTTGTACACCGGGAGGCCGAGGCTCAGCCGCGGGACGGTGGTCATGGAGTCCTCATTCCTTGATCGGCTCTTTGATCGGCTCGAACACCACGGTGGGCTCGTCGGCCCCCGGCGGCACGTAGTCGCGCAGCCCGATCCGCAGTTGCAGCCACCAGACGACGGACCCGCTGAGCGTCGCGGTCGCGACGCCCCACGCGGACCCGGCGGCACCACCGAGGAAGGCGCCGGTGATGCCGAACGTGACGTAGAACAGGGAGGCGATCAGCTGCGACCGCAGGCTCCGCTTCGCCGCGCCGAGCGCGCGCAAGCCGGCCGCCGCGCCGGTGGCGAAGCTCGCGCCGACCACGGCGAGGGTGACCGGCAGGATCAGCGGGGACGACGAGTCCCACACCGAGCCCATCACCCAGCGGCCGGCGCCGTCGGGCACGAAGAGCAGCAGGCCGAGGCCCCAGCACAGCGCGGCGGCGGCCTGCCCGCCGCCGAGGATCACGCAAAAGTGCTTCAGCCGGTGCGGCGCCCGCTGAAGCACCCGCGCGCCCTCGGCGACGGTGACCAGGGACAGCCCCATGAGCAGGGCCAGGAACGGGCCGAGGAGCTGCTCGGCGCCGCGGACCGCGCCCACGGCGGTGATCCCGGTGATGGCGCCGAGGCCGTAGGCGCGCAGCTGCGACGCGCCGCTGTTGCTGACGTTCTCGACGAGGTACCGGACGCTGAGGTCGCGCTGCGTCCGGAGCCAGCCCGCCATCTCCCGCGGGTGCGGGAGGATCCCGGTCTGGAACCCGCCGTACAGGGCCGCGACCGCGCCGGAAAGGCCCCAGGCCAGCACGAACGCGACCACCGTGTGGATCTGCGCGGCGACGTAGAGCGCCGGGAGCAGCGCCACGCCCCACACGCAGTCGTTGACGAACGCTTTCTTGCCCGCGCCGCGCGCGAAGAACGCGAAGCGCCAGGCGTCCTGCAGGAGCAGACCCGGCAACACCACGGCGAGCGCGACGAACGCGTTGCCGAGCGGGCCGCCCGCGGCCAGACCGGCCACGAGACTGACCAGCCCGGTCACGCAGCCGACGCCGATCGCGGTGCCGGACGCGCTCGCCACGCCCGATCGCCAGCGGTCTTCCGGCACGGCGCTGAACCGCACCATCAGCGGGTCCGTGGCGAGGCCGCGCGAGATGTTGAGCACCACGCCGTAGGTGACCCAGGCGAGGCTGAAGATGCCGAACGCGAACGTGCCGAGCGAGCGGGCCACGTACAGCCCGACGGCGAAGTTGGTCAGGCTGGACACGGCTTGGTCGCCGAGGCCCCAGCTCAACCGTCCGGCCATCGCGCGCGCCGCGCCCGACCGGAAGATCGAGCGCGGCGCACGGCGATGGTTGGCCACGTCGCTCACTCCTTGACCAAACCGGCGTCGCGCAGGGCACGGGCCGCGACGTCGACGATGCCGAAGGGCAGCCCGGCGCGCTCGGCGATGTCCAAGAGCGAGTGCTCGCCGTCGGAGAGGTTGAGCACCCACAGCATCGCCATCTGGGCCTGCTTGGCGTCGCTGCGGCCGCCGAGCGAGTCGTACAGCCCGCGTTTGCCGAGCTGCGGCTCGCCGTACGGGCTGAGGTTGACGTACCGGCGGTTGCGGTCCAGGACGCCGAAGGCGTCGAGAAGCGTGCTGAGCGTGTCCTCCATGGCCGCGGGCGACACGAAACCCGGGTTGTCGGCGGAGGTGTGGTACTCGGGGTAACCCGCGTACGGCGTGCGCGTCAGCGAGCCGACGCCGAGGTTGAAGCCCGGCGAGCAGAACTGGCGCTCGTCGTAGCCGTACGGCGAGAAGTCGACAACGCGGTGCTCCCGCGACTTCAGCACGTGCTGCATGACGCGGTCGATCTCGGCGTCGTCGCGGCGGGACTTCTTGTACGTCAACGATCCCGGGTCGCCCGCGCACGCCAGCACCAGGCCGTGGCGAACCTTCTCGATCCGCGAGGCGTTGCGGGCCAGCCAGGTGATCGAGCCGATCGTGCCCGGCATGAACAGGAAGCGGTACGTGTAGTGCGGCTGCGTCGCAGCCAGCTGCTGGGCCAGCGAGATGGCCACCGCGATGCCGGCGAGGTTGTCGTTCGCCAGCGAGGGGTGGCACACGTGGCAGGACACGATGACCTCGTCGGTGACGCGCCCCGGGACGACGTGCTCACCGTAGGTCAGTGAGCCGTCGGAAAGGGTCGAGTCGATGACGACGTCGTAGTCGCCGTCCGGCAGCGCGTCGAGCTTCTCCTGGGCGAGGCAGAAGCCCCAGGCCGGGGCGTAGTAGCTGGTCCGGTAGGGCACCCACGACGGCTGCTCGGGCAGCGTGTGCAGGTGCTCCCGCAGCTCGCTCAACGGCATCCGCCGCGACACCGGGACGCTGTACCCGACGACGTGCAGGTTCAGCTCTTGGAAATCGATGACGCGCGTGCCGTCAGGAGCGGCCACGTACGCGTCCCGGATGTTCCACTCCTGCGGGATCGTCCAGTCCAGCACCGCCGTGCCGGTCGGAACTTCGTGCCGCTCGAGGGAGATGTGCTCGCCGATGATGTCCAACGTCTGCCGCACGCCGTCGCCGGTGATGCTGCGGCAGATCGGGTACAGCCGCTCGACCAGGGCGTGCAGCTCCGCCCCGGTCCGCAGCTGCGGGCCCGCCACTACTTCCGCCGCAGGGTGGCGTCGACGCGGCCGGCTTCGCCTTCGCTCTTCAGCCAGGCCAGCCGGGTGAACAGCTGCTGGAACGACTCCCGGGTGAGCCCGAACTTGCGGTAGGCCTCGATGAGCTCGACGGCGCCGTCCTTGACCGACCAGTCGCAGGCGAAGCCGGGGATCGCCGCGCGGAAGCGCGAGAAGTCGACCCGGTACGAGCGCGGGTCGGCGCCCGCCTCGCCGGTGATGTTCAGCGTCGAGCCCGGCACGGCCTCGACGACCTCCTGGGCGATCTCGGCGACGGTGACGTTGTTCTCCTCGGTGCCGATGTTGAAGGCCTTGTTGTGCACGGCCTCCTTCGGCGCCGTCAACGCGGCGGCGAACGCCCGCGCGATGTCCTGGGCGTGCACCAGCGGCCGCCACGGCGTGCCGTCGGAGAGCACCAGCACCTCGCCGGACAGGTGGGCGTGCGCGGTGAGGTTGTTCAGCACGATGTCGCCGCGCAGGCGGGGCGAGTAGCCGAACGCGGTCGCGTTGCGCATGTACACCGGCGTGAAGTCGTCGTCGGCGAGCTCGTGGACGTCGGCTTCGACGCGCACCTTCGACTCCGCGTACGGCGTCACGGGCCGCAGCGGCGCGTCCTCGTCGACGAGGTTGTCGCCGCCGGCGCCGTACACCGAGCAGGTTGACGCGTAGATGTACCGCTGCACGCCGGCGTCCTTCGCCAGCTTCGCGAGCTTCACCGACGCGTGGTGGTTGATGTCGTAGGTCAGCTCGGGCGCGAGCGAGCCCAGCGGGTCGTTCGACAGCGCGGCCAGGTGGATCACCGCGTCGAAACCGGCGACGTGCTCCGCGGAGACGTCCCGCAGGTCGACGGCGTGCCCGGCCGGGTCGGCGGGGGCGGGCCCGAGCAGGCAGTCCTCGAACAGCCCGGAGTCCAGGCCGGTGACTTCGTGGCCGGCGGCGGCGAGCACCGGGGCCATCACCGTCCCCAGGTAGCCCTTGTGCCCCGTCAGCAACACCCGCATCGGATTCAGCCCTTCAGATCGAGAGTGAGTTTCTTGACGAAAAACGCTTCGGCGTACTTCGCGGCGGTTTCGATCCCGCGGATCCGGGCCAGCCCGAGGAAGGCCTCGCGGTCGTACCAGGGCCGCTGCCGCTGCGAGGCGTAGTGCTCCTGCAGCAGCCGGACCTTCTCCTCCGCGAGCTCGTCGGACAGCGGCTGGTACACCGAGGGGCTGCCGAGGTCGCCGTCCCACTTGACGATCTCGTAGCCGAGCGCCAGGTGGTCGCGGAACGTCGTCGGCACCAGCTTCGCCAGCCCGCGGTGGTCCTGGTGCGCGTCGTCGGTGCGCGGGGCCAGGATGAGGTCCGGGTCGGTCCGCCGCCGCAGGTCCTCGAGGGCGTTCTTGGCCTCTTCCCAGTGGGCCGGGAAGCGGCCGTCCGGCAGCTTCAGCACCGTGACGTCGACGTCCGCGCCCGGGCAGAACGCCGCCAGCGCCGCCCGCTCCTCGTCCTCGCGGGGCGTGCCGCCGCCGGAGAGGACCAGGGCGTCGACCCGCAGGCCGGGGCGGGACTCACACAGCGTCAGCAGCGTGCCGCCGGCGCCGATCGCGATGTCGTCGCAGTGCGCGCCGAGGGCGACGACCCGGCCGAGCCGTTCCGGTCGCAGCCCGATCACGCGATGCTCGCGGCCGCGCGCTCCCACAGCGCCCAGGGCCGGTTTCCGCGGGTGTAGGCGTCGTCCAGCGCCGCCCGCTCCTTGACCGTGTCGGTCGGCTTCCAGAACCCGCGGTAGGGGTAGGCCAGCAGGCGGCCGCGCTTGGCGAGCTCGCCGCAGCCGTCGGCGACCAGGTCGCCGTTCTCCGGGATGTGGTCGAACACTTCCTGCCGCAGCACGAAGTAGCCGCCGTTCTCCCACAGCGGCATTTCGCTCACCGCGGTGATCGAGCCGACCTTGCCGCCCTCGTCCATTTCCACGCAGTGGAACGACGACTGCGGCGGCACGACCATCATCGAGGCGCCCGAGTCGGAGTTCGAGAACCGCTCGATCATGTCGGGCAGCGGCACGTCGGAAAGGACGTCGGCGTAGTTCGCGAGGAACATTTCGTCGCCGTCGAGGTACGGGCGCACCCGGCGCAGCCGCTCGCCGATCGGCGACTCGATGCCGGTCTGCACGAAGGTGATCGTCCAGTCCGCGATGTCGGTGGACAGCAGCTCCGCCTGCCCGTTCCGGAGGACGAAGTCGTTGGAAATGGTTTCCTGGTAGTTCAGGAAGAAGTTCTTGATGTGCGCCGCGCCGTAGCCGAGGCACAGGATGAATTCGGTGTGGCCGAAATGCGCGTAGTAGCGCATCACGTGCCAGATGAGCGGTCTCGGACCGACCATCGCCATCGGCTTGGGGATGTCGTCGGCCGCGCCGTTGCGCATCCGCATCCCGTAGCCACCGCAGAAGAGGACGACCTTCACTTCACTGCACCTCGACGATTTCCAAGTGGGGGATCGGGAACACGAGCTTTCCGCCCCAGGCCCCGATGTGGGAAAGCTGTTCGGTCAATTCCTCCCGGAGGTTCCACGGGAGGACGAGCACGTAGTCGGGCCGGTCGGCTTCGATCCGCTCCGGGGGCAGCACCGGGATGCGCGTTCCGGGGGTGAACCGGCCGTGCTTGTACGGGTTGCGGTCGACCGTGTACTGCAGCAGGTCCGTCCGGATGCCGCAGTGGTTCAGCAGGGTGTTGCCCTTGCCCGGGGCGCCGTAGCCGACGACGGTCTTGCCGTCGTTGCGCGCCTCGATGAGGAACTTCAGCAGGTCCAGCCGTACGCGGGTGACGCGCTCGGCGAACTCGGTGTACCCGGACAGCTCGTGCAGCCCGGCGGCCTTTTCGCGCTCCAGCACGTCGGTCATCCGCTCGCTGGGCTCGCCCGCGACCTCGTCGGGACGCGCCCACAGCCGGATCGACCCGCCGTGCGTCGGCACGAGTTCGACGTCGACCACGGTCAGCCCGCCGGTCGCCAGTGCTCGGCGCGCGGATTCGACCGTGTAGTACTGGAAGTGCTCGTGGTAGATCGTGTCGTACTGGTTCTTTTCGATCAGCGTGAGCAGGTGCTGGACCTCGATGGAGACCCAGCCGTCGTCGGCGACGAGGGCGCGGAGGCCCTTGGTGAAGCCGAGGACGTCGGGGATGTGCGCGTAGACGTTGTTCGCGGCGACGAGGTCGGCCGGCCCGTGCTCTTCGCGCACCTTCAGGCCGGTTTCCTCGGAGAGGAACGCGGTCAGCGTGGGCACCCCGGCGTCGCGTGCCGCCTGCCCGACGTTCACCGAAGGTTCCACGCCCAGACACCGGATCCCGTACCCGACGACGTGCTTGAGCAGGTACCCGTCGTTGCTCGCCACCTCGACGACGAACGACTTCTCACCGAGCCCGAGCCGCTCGACCGCGCCGTCGACGAAGCGCTTCGCGTGCTCGACCCAAGACGTCGAAAAGGACGAGAAGTACGCGTACTCGGTGAAGGTGTCGCCGGGGTCGATCAGCGGCGGGATCTGGGCGAGCCAGCAGTCGGTGCAGACCTTCAGGTGGAGCGGGAAGGTGGCTTCCGGCTCGTCGAGCTGCTCCGCCGGCAAAAATCGCTCACACGGGGGAGTCGCGCCGAGGTCGACGACACTGGCCGTGTTTGTCGAACCGCAGAGTCGACATGTGGTCATCTACCAGGCTCCTTGGCTCGCGGTCGCGATGTGCGTTTAACACGTCGACCGGCGCCGGGAGGTCGTTACAGCGACGCGGGAGCCGCTGGTGGACCGATTCGGAACCGCAACCTGAATGGCGTAACTGTGGCGGGAATCACCAACCGTACCCGTCCGAACCCGTAACGTCCACAGTGGACCTGCTCCTAGGCTGGCCGGATGACTTCCCAGCCGACTCCCCGCCTGAGCGGGTTCCCGGGCGTGGTGCTGACGGTCCGCTTCCTCACCGAGCTGGCGCTGCTGGGCGGGCTGGCCTTGGCGGGCAGTCAGCTCGGCGGCGGGGTGGTGCTGGCCATCGTCGACGCGGTCCTGCTGCCGGTGGCGGCGGCCGCGCTGTGGGGTCTGTTCGTCGCGCCGCGGGCGCGCCGCCGCCTCCCGGAACCGGCCCGCTTCCTGCTGGAATTCGCCCTCTTCGCGGTCACCGGCGTGGTGCTCGCGCTGGTGGGCTGGCTGGTCGTGGGCATCGTGGTGGCGGTGGCCGGGATCGGGATCGCGGCCCTGACCCGGGTGGTCGCCAAAGACGGCTGAGCCCTCCCCGCCGCTCGGCGGAGAGGGCTCTCCTCGCCGGGTGGCTCAGGCGAGCTTTTCGGCGGCCGGGATGACCTCGGTGGCGAACTTCTCCAGCACCACGGGCCGGTGGACGTGCGGCACCATCCCGAGCGCGACCTGGATGCCGAGCCCGTTCAGCCGCTCCAGCTCGGCCAGCAGCTCGCCGGACTTCTCACCGTTCTCGCCGACGTCGAGGATGTGGTAGACGGTCTTGGTGATCGAGTCGTAGTCGCGGCCCTCGTTCTCGCAGTGCTGCCGCAGCACGTCGAGCTTGCGCTCCAGATCCGGCCCGTTGAAGAGGTTGCAGGCGTCGGCGTACTTCGCGACCAGCCGCAGCGTCTTCTTCTCCCCGCCGCCGCCGATCATGATCGGCGGCCGCGGCTTCGACAGCGCCTGCGGCACGTTCAGCAGCCGTCCGGCGTCGAAGTGCTTGCTCTTGAACGGCGCGTCACCGTCGGCCCACATCTGCAGCACGTACTGGAGGTTCTCCTCCAGCAGCTCGAACCGCTCGCTCACGGACGGGAACGGGAAGCCCAGCCCGCGGGACTCCTCCTCGTTCCAGCCCGCGCCGATGCCGAGGATCGCGCGGCCGCCGGAGAGCACGTCCAGGGTGGTGATCGCCTTGGCCAGCAGGCCGGGGTGCCGGTAGAGGACGCCGGTGACGACGGTGAGCAGCTTGGCGCGCTCGGTGTGCGCCGCGATGAAGCCGAGGGTGGTGTACGCCTCGAGCATGTCGTTTTCGGTCGGGCCGACGGCGCCGATCTGGAAGAAGTGGTCCATCACGGCGATGGAGTCGAAGCCCGCTCGGTCGCCCGCGCGGACGACGGCGGCCAGGTCGGCGCCCAGCGCGGACGCCCCGTTCGGCCAGGTGAAGTCGGGGATCTGCAGTCCGAGTTTCATGCTTCCCGACCGTATACCTGGAGTTGCCCCAGCTGCCCGGTCAGAAATCGCGGACCAGGAAGACCCGGCCGTGCAGGGGATCGGTGACCCACACCGTGCGCGCCCGCTGGTCGACGGCGACGTCACCGGGGTTGACGCCCAGCGACAGCTCGCCGCTCAGCGTGCCCGCCGTGCCATCGACGCGGGTGAGGCCGTTCTGGCCGCCGTTGGTGTACACCGTGTTCGTCCCCTGGTGCACGGCCAGCGCGGAGGATTCGCTGCGCAGCAACACGGTCTTGCGCTCGGTGCGCGTCGCCGCATCCACAATGGACATGTGGTGGATGCCGGAGTTCGCGACGTAGACCGTGCCGCTCGCGTGGTGCACCGCGACGCCGGTCGGGTTGCGCCCGACCTTCACCGATGCGACGAACTTCCCGCTGTCGATCGAGAACACCTCGACCGAATCGGTGGCGGCGCTCGCGCAGTAGGCCAGCTTGCGGCCGGGGTCGACGTCGATGCCGGCGAACGCCCGCTGCGGGCCCGGCACGAGCGCGGCCAGCGTGCAGCTGACGCCGTCGAGCACGGCGAGCGTTCCGGTGGCGCCGCTGGCCGCGTAGACGCGGTTGGCCTCCTCGTCGACCGCCAGTGCCGAGGCACCGGCCCCCGCGCCGATCACGCTCACGAGGTCGTGGGTCCGGCTGTCCAGCACCACCACCGTGCCCGCCGGCGGGTTCGCGACGTAGATCCGGCCCGCCTGCGAGTCGACCGCGACATCGCCGGGCGCGCCGCCGACGTGGACCACGTCGACGACCGACGCACTGCGCGGATCGACCGCGGAAACCGTCCCGGCCTGGGCGTCGGTGACGTACCCGAGGCCGGTGACGGGGTTCACCGCCACCCCGGCCGGTGCCCCGCCGAGGTCGAGCGAGCGGACGTCCGCCGCGCGCGCCGACCCGGGCAGGACGAGGGTGCCGACGCCCGCCGTGACCAGGGCGAACAGGGTTCGCCGGGATAGCCGGCCACCGCGCATGGGCGCCTCCGCTCCTGATCATCTCGCCGCCCGAGCGTAACCCGCGCCATCTCGACCTGAAGGAACTTCGCGTCCCCCGATCGCGTTGTTTCCACTGGGTAAACCCACTCGGGACAGCGGACGGAGGCGAGCGCGCGTGCACGGGCACCAGAACGGACTCAAGACGGCATTGCTGCTCGGCCTGCTGTCGGCGATCATCATCGCGCTCAGCGGGCTCTTCGGCCGGGGCGCGCTGGTCATCGGGCTGGTCGTCGCCCTCGGGATGAACGCGTTCGCCTACTTCAACTCCGACAAGCTGGCGTTGCGCGCGATGCGGGCGCGGCCGGTGTCGGAGGTCGAGCAGCCCGCGATGTACCGGATCGTGCGCGAGCTCGCGCAGGTCGCCCGGCAGCCGATGCCGCAGCTGTACATCAGCCCGACGGTCGCGCCCAACGCGTTCGCGACCGGCCGCAGCCCGCGGCACGCGGCGGTGTGCTGCACCACCGGCATCCTCGAACTGCTCGACGAGCGCGAGCTGCGGGCCGTGCTCGGCCACGAGCTCTCGCACGTCTACAACCGCGACATCCTGATCTCGTGCGTGGCCGGCGCGCTGGCCAGCGTCATCAGCGTGCTCGCGAACGTCGCGCTGTTCTTCGGCAGCAACAACCGCGACGCCAATCCCCTGCTCAGCCTGCTGTTGATCTTCGTCGGGCCGATCGCCGCGGCCATCATCCGGATGGGTGTCAGCCGATCGCGGGAGTACCAGGCCGACGCGTCCGGGGCCGAGCTGACCGGTGACCCGCTGGGCCTGGCCTCGGCGCTGCGGAAGCTGGACGCCGGCACGCGGGCGCGGCCGCTGGTCGCCGAGCCGCAGCTGGTGTCGCAGTCGCACCTGATGATCGCGAACCCGTTCCGCCCCGGTGAGGGCCTGAGCAAGCTGTTCTCGACCCACCCGCCGATCTCCGACCGCATCGCCCGGCTCGAAGAGATGGCCCGCCGCCCGTTCTGACCCCGGCCGGTGGGAGCGGGAATCCCGGGCCCGCGGCCGTCACCACCACGCACACCGAGCCGTTCCCCGTCTCGACGTCGGTCGCGACGCTGGACTACGCGAGCCAGGGCGGCGCGAGCAGCTCTTCTAGGCCGACGCTCCCGCTGCGACGGCGACTGCCTTCACGTAGTCGCCGTAGCCGGACTTCGCGAGTTTCTCGCCGAGCGCGTAGCACTCGTAGGGGGTGATGAAGCCCATGCGCAGCGCGATCTCCTCGAGACAGGCGATGCGCACGCCGGTGCGGTGCTCCAGCACCTGCACGAATTGGCCGGCTTCGAGCAGCGAGTCGTGCGTGCCGGTGTCGAGCCAGGCGAACCCGCGGCTGAGCTCGACCAGCGTGGCTCGGTCCTGGCGCAGGTAGGTCAGGTTGACGTCGGTGATCTCGAGCTCGCCGCGCGCCGACGGCTTCAGCGCGCGGGCGATGTCGACGACCTGGTTGTCGTAGAAGTACAGGCCGGTGATCGCCTTGTTGGAGCGCGGCTTCAGCGGCTTTTCCTCGATGGTGAGCAGCTTGCCCGCCTCGTCGACCTCGCCGACGCCGTAGCGCTCGGGGTCCTTGACCGGGTAGCCGAACAGGACGCAGCCGTCGAGTTCCCGCACGGCCTGCTGCAGGCGGCTGGAGAAGCCCTGGCCGTAGAAGATGTTGTCGCCGAGGACCAGCGCCACGTCGTCGTCGCCGATGAAGTCCGCGCCGATCACGAAGGCCTCGGCCAGCCCGTTCGGGCTCGCCTGCTCGGCGTAGGAGAACGAGAGGCCGAACTGGTCGCCGTTGCCCAGCAGCCTGCGGAACATCGGCAGGTCGGTGGGGGTGGAGATGACGAGGATCTCGCGGATCCCGGCCAGCATCAGCACCGAGATCGGGTAGTAGACCATCGGCTTGTCGTAGACCGGCAGCAGTTGCTTGGACACCGCCTGCGTGATCGGGTGCAGACGTGTCCCGCTGCCTCCGGCCAGCACGATGCCCTTCATGGACGGCCTCCCTTTCCCGTGGCTGAGACCTCCTCACCCTACGGGCCGCTCCTCGAGGGCGGATCCCTTACCGAAGTAGGCTTTGCAGCCGGAGTCGTCCTCGGTGGCGATCTCCAGCACGTTCCGGCCGTCGTCGACCGGCAGCAGGGTCGAGGAGTAGTTGGGGCAGAAGTTGTTCCAGATGCCGGTGATGTGCACGGGGGCGGGCAGTTCGTACCAGTGGCCGCTGCCGAAGTCGTCGTTCGCGAGCAGGACCTGGCCGCTCTGCGGCTGCGGCACGCCCTTCGCGTCGGTGTAGATCTGCCCGACCATGACGATCCGCACCCCGTTCGGGCCGCCGGGGAACAGCGCGATCGTCTGCGCGTGCTGGAAGTAGTTGCCGGTGGCGGTGTCGACGCGGGTGCCGGGATCGGCGGGGTCGCCCCAGTTGGCCCCGTCGGCGGAGATCTTGAAGTACGGGTCGCAGTAGCGGTCGCGGAAGTTGCAGATCTCGTAGGCGAAGTAGTAACGGCCGTCGGGCAGCCGCCGGATGATCGGCATGCCCGGCCGGACGCGGTCGGGCGGGATCGCCATGGTGAGCTGCTTGGTGCCCCAGTTCACCCCGTCGGTCGAGGCGACCCGGTTGAGCACCTGCGCGTACTTCGGCGCCTGCGTCTCGTCGGCGAAGTGGAGCCAGAGCGTGCCGCCGGCGTCGACGGTGAATTCGGGCTCCCAGACGCCGTCGATGGCGTGCGACCGCGCGGCCTCGGACAGGAAGCTCCAGGAGTGGCCACCGTCCTTGCTGGCCCAGACGCGGATCCCGACGCGGCGCTGCGGCCCGGCGTCCTGCCGGTAGGACGCAGCCCACAGCAGCGTGCCCGCGCGGAGCTTGCCGACGCGCTCCGGCAGTTCGTAGACGGTGCCGCAGCACATGCCCGCCCGGCCGTCGGGGTCGTGGATCGCGCCGATCTCGTGGAACGACTCGCCTTCGTCAGTGCTCTCCAGGACGGGGGCGAACCTGCCATCGGCGTCTTCGCTGGTCAGGGTGGCGATGATGCGCCCGTGGCCGTGTTCGAGGCGGATCAGGCGAGCGTAGGCGCCGAAGCCGGGGATGAGCTGCTTGCGTTCGGCCGCGCTCGCCGGCGTCAGCAGCGAGGCGACGGCGGCGAGCGTCAGCACGAAGGCCAGCGAACGGCGCAACTCGACCCCCTCCACGCGGTGACCGCGCGATTACAGCACGGGCGAGCGGCAGCCACGGGACGCATTCACGCGTTCGGGTAACGCTCCCGCTACCGGGGCCGAAAGAGCACGGGAGGGGTCGCGGTGGCCCCGAGGGGGAAAGATGAAGATCCGGCTGGGCGGCCTGCTGCCGCTGTTGGTCCTGGCATCGGCGTGCGCGCCGTCGACCGGCTACGGCGAGATCGTCGCGGAATCCGCCCCGGCTCTTCCGGCTTCTCCGACATCGTCGGCACCGGCGGTGCCGCGTGACGTGCCGACGGAGACGCACACGGGGACGGAGAGTGGCGAGTTCCAGACGTCGTGGCCGGCGGACCAGTTGGGCTTCGTGACGTTCGAGTGCCCGAAGTGCACGTCCAACGTGATCGTCGACACCGACGGCGGCGAGCACGGCCTGGTCAACGCGATCGGCGCGTACAAGGGCACGACGTGGATGAACACGGAGCCGGACCGCCCGGTGAAGCGGGTGACGGTCCACACGGACGCCCCCTGGACGGCGACGATCTCCGATCACCGAAGCGTCCCGACGGCAGAGACCGGCAAGGAAGCCGCCGGCAAGGGGGACGCGGTCCTGAAGCTCCCGGCGGGAGTGACCCGCATCCGGTTCACGGCGAAGACGCGGGGGCACGTGGCGCTGTGGGTGATGTCCCCGCAGGACCACGACCTGATCCTCAACCAGATCGGCGACCTGCAGGTGGAGCGCGACGTCCGCGGGCCGGCGTACCTGCAGGTGGAGGGCTACGAGGCGAGCTGGACGCTGACACCGTCCTGAGCGGGGCGCTCCTCGACTCCGCGCCCGGTTGCGCCGACGTTGTACCCACGGGCACCCGAAACCGGATACCCGCAGGTCAACGAGGGTGTCTCACCGGTAGTTGGTGAACTGCAGCGCGATCTCGAAGTCCTTGCCCTTCAGCAAGGCGATCACCTCCTGCAGCTGGTCCTTCTTCTTGCCCGACACCCGCAGCTGGTCGCCCTGGATCTGGGCCTGGACGCCCTTCGGGCCCTCGTCGCGGATGTACTTGGCGATCTGCTTCGCCTTGTCCGAGGCGATGCCCTGCAGGATCTTGCCGGAGATCTTGTAGATCTTGCCCGACAGCGCCGGCTCGCCGGCTTCGAAGGCCTTCAGGGAGATGCTGCGCTTGATCAGCTTCTCCTTGAACACCTCGACCGCGGCCAGCGCGCGCTCCTCGGTCTCGGACTCGATCGTGAGCGCCTCCTCGCCGGCCCAGTTGATCGTCGTGCCGGTGCCGCGGAAGTCGAACCGCGTGCCCAGTTCCTTGCTCGCCTGGTTGAGCGCGTTGTCCACCTCCTGGCGGTCGACCTTGCTCACGACGTCGAAAGAGGGATCCGCCACGTGTCCTCACACCTCGTACTCGCTTGTCAGGGGCCACCCAGCCTAGCCCCCACCGGGGGAGGGGTATCCCGGTTGACCCCCGCTCCGACCCCTTGGGTAAGCTTTCCCCCGGCCGGTGCGACCGGCCTGGGCGGGTTACCCGAGTGGCCAAAGGGGACTGGCTGTAAACCAGTTGGCATTGCCTACGGGGGTTCGAATCCCTCACCCGCCACGTTCGTTCGTGAGAGAGCCCTGTCTGCGGAATGCGCAGACAGGGCTCTCTTCCGTTGTGTCCCTTGGGGGTCGAACCCCCAAACCCCCGCCAAGGGGCTCCGCCCCCTGGACCCCCCGCCGCGGTCACCTTGGGTGTTCAGG